>JASFSB010000009.1:0-13658 GCA_050114615.1 Gammaproteobacteria bacterium | reverse complement strand
CTTTACTCATGTGTGCTCTCTGCTGATCTTCCGGTGGTTCTGGTGTTAACGGGTGAAGGCGTCGGCGAACGCGAGAATCCGCTTTGCGTTCTTACCCAGGTCGCTGCGGCCGACGCGCGAGCGTGATCTAAGATCGATTCGCGATCCGCCGGCGTCCTCTCTTATGCGAATGATGACGTCATCTTTGAATCGAAAGAAGCGTGTCGTATCGACCGCTTCTATAATGCCTGACTGGAGATCTCCCGATACGACTTCCCACCCGAGCGACTCAGCGGTTTCGAAGGCTCTCTGAAACGCCGCCTGTGGATCGAGTGCGGAGAAAATGGGCGCGACTTCGGGATGTGCTTCGCGCTGCCGGGCGGCGACTTCAGGACCGCCATACGCTATCGGGTTACTGCCGGCGGGCCGCAGAGGTATCACCGCTGAGAATTCCGGCGGGTCCTCAAGGTCAGTCGTAATGTCGTTGATAAATTCCCCCGGGGGCGGCGTCGCCTCGTTCGCAATCATGACGGCTACCGGCACAGCGAACAGTAGTGTAGCGGCTAACGCGGCAAGCGGCGAAATACGAAGTCGCTTGCGCGCCAAAAGCGCAATTATGGAGATGGCCGCACCGCCGAGGCCGACCCAGCCCAGCGTTCGCAGCGTATCGAAGGCTGTGCGGTAGCCGACGAAGCCCTGCGGGGCCCCAAGCACCAGAAAGCCGATCGTGCCGAGATAGGCGGCTGCGAGAATGATGAGTCCGGTTGTCAGGATTCGCGACTGTGTCGGTGCCGTCACTGCAACGCTGCCTCGTGAATATTGATTCTATTGTCGACGTTGACCGGGACCTCGGCCCGCGCTGTAGTATAGACGGCCTCTCGCGGTGGTGTCAGGTGCGGTGCGGTACTTCTTCATTCTGACTTGTGTTTTCCTGGCAGGATGTGCAAGTGTAAAACCTGTCCCGGAGCCGCCGGAGCAGACTTCGTTGCCGGCAGCTGCAAACGGAGCGATCGCAGCGTTCGCAGACGAAGCGACTGCCAGGGCCGGGCCGGGCGAGTCGGCTTTCTGGTTCCTGTCTTCTTCCACCGACGCGCTCGAGGCGCGGGCAGCCCTGTTCGACGCTGCAGTCGCTTCGCTCGATATTCAGTATTTCATCTGGCAGGACGATCTGACGAGCTATTTCCTGCTGCAGCGGATACTCGCTGCAGCCGATCGTGGCGTAAGGGTGCGCCTGCTCGTCGACGATTATTCCGCATCGGGCCGCGACGTCGAGTTTTTTGCGCTCGCCCAGCATGAAAACGTCGAGGTTCGATCCTTCAATGCATTCAGGGCCCGAGCGAAACCGATGCAGGTCCTGGAGTTCATTTTTCGTTTCGGAACCCTCAATCATCGAATGCACAACAAGTCGATTCTGGCTGACGGGCGAGCCGGAATCATCGGCGGGCGAAACATCGGAGATCGCTATTTCGGAATCTATACCGAGTTCATCCAGTACGACCTGGATATCCTGTTTGCAGGAGACCTGGTGGCCGAGACGCAACGCGGATTCGACTTGTTCTGGAATTCGTCCCACTCTGTCGTTACACACGAATATCTGCGCCCGCGTCGGCGCGTCGGCGTCAGCCTCGAGGAGCTCAGAAGCTTTCTGGCGGAATCCGTTCGCGGCCGGTTCGTGAATCTCGCGGGCTTTTCGATCGGATCAGCCCAATGGCTGGCGTCATCTGCAGCGGACCCGATGTTCGGTCGGGCGCGCTTCATATCCGATTCGCCGGATATCGATGCAGATACGCCCGAACGCATCAAGGACGAGATATACGCGTATCTCGCTTCAGCCCGCGATGAGCTGGTGCTGATCAGCGCCTACGTCATACCGGATGAGGAGCTGATTACGATGCTGGAAGCGGCAGTTCGCCGCGGCGTGCGCGTGGTCATAGTGACGAATTCGGTCCAGTCGAACAATCACATGCTGGCGCACGTTGCGTACAGGAAGTACAGGAAACGCCTGCTGGAAGCCGGTATCGAGTTGTTCGAGCTGAGACCGGATGCGGCTATTCTTGCCGAGCAATCGGTGCCTCCGGTCGAGCCGGGATTCGTCGGGCTGCATTCCAAGGCGGCGGTCGTGGACCGGCGCGTTGCGCTGGTAGGTACCGCAAACATCGATCCACGGGCACTGGACATCAATACGGAATCGGCGATCTTTATCGAAGGCGATGCCCTGGCGAACGAACTCCGTGCGCTGATTCTCGAGGCGACTGTTCCCGAGAACGCCTGGCGGGTCACGCTGGATGACAGGGGTCGGGTCATGTGGACGAGTGATTCGGAAGTGCGCCGCAACGAACCCGTCAGAGGCCCCTGGCACAGGATCATGCAGTTCCTGCATACGCTGCTGCCGTTGAAGGGGCAGGCCTGAAAGAACTGGGGCCGGTCGCTGCGGAATTACACCGCGCTGCCGGCATCACTCTTCCAGCAAGTCGCGCTTTTCTTTGACCTCGCGCCAGTCGTCAGCGTCCGGTGGCGGGTCTTTGGCCTGCGCGAGGACCGGCCATTGCTGCGAGAGACGCGCATTGAGCTCGATGAAATCTTCCTGGCCTTCCGGTACGTCATCCTCCGATACGATTGCCTCGACCGGGCATTCCGGTTCACACAATGTGCAGTCGATGCATTCTTCGGGATCGATCACGAGCATATTCGGGCCCTCGTGGAAGCAATCCACCGGGCAGACCTCCACGCAGTCCGTGAACTTGCACTTGATGCAGCTTTCAATGACGACGAAAGTCATGCGGGTCCTCTAAATCGCTGGCCGGGCATTGTGCATCAAATCTCCTCCGCGTGCATCACGTCCCGTCTGCGTCCAGGCAACGCTCACAGCTGATGTTCCGGGATTCGTACGATGAGGCCATCGAGGTCGTCGCTGACCTGGATCTGGCAGCTCAGTCTGCTCGTCGGCCGGCGGTCGAGAACGCAGTCGAGCATCCCGTCTTCCATCGCGTCGGGTACACCGGTTCGTTCGACCCAGGCATCGTCGACATAAACGTGACACGTGGCACAGGAACATGCTCCGCCGCATTCGGCGATGATGCCGTTGACGTCATTGTCGATGGCGGTCTCCATGACCGTGCTGCCGTTTGTCGCCTCGATGGTCTGCTCAGTTCCATCTGCTTGAATATAGGTAATTTTTGCCATCTGCCTCACTAGTCCAACAAGCCGCTGATCGGCAATATGCTTATGCCGCGGAGATGTCTGTGGAAATGTTCCTACAGGCTATAATCTATTGTCTACTAAGCCTTGGGTGTTTTTGAAGCACGCTGTCCGTTCTTTACGGCACAATCGATTTCCGGGCCGCCCGCTGCGCGCACCAGCCAGACGGGTGTTTCGACCTTGAATTCACTCGGCGCCGAGCGTCGCGGCAGCGGCTTGGCAGCATGTAACTGCAGGTGTGATGAGTCAGGATAATACGACAATGCGCGAGTCCGTCGTCGTTCGCTTTGCCGGAGATTCCGGCGACGGTGTGCAGCTGATGGGAACACAGTTCGTGGCGGCAACGGCCATCGCGGGCATCGACTTCTCGACGTTCCCGGATTACCCGGCTGAAATCCGTGCCCCGGTCGGCACGACTTTCGGCGTGTCGGCCTACCAGATCAACCTCGGGGCAGGGCCGATCACGACTGCCGGCGATCAGCCACAGGTGCTGGTTGCATTCAACCCCGCAGCGCTCAAGGTAAACCTGCCGTTGCTGGAGGACGGCGCACTCATCGTTCTCAATACGGATACGTTTACGGCAAGAAATCTGAGCAAGGCAGGTTATGCCGAAGATCCGCGCAAGACAGGCGAGCTGGACTGCTTTCAGGTCGTTGAGATCGACATTACGCGCTGGACGCTGGAGTCTGTGAAGGACTTCGGCCTGTCAAAGAGCGATGCAGGCCGCTGCAAGAATTTCTGGAGTCTCGGCGTCGTGCTGTGGATGTTTCACCGCCCGCCGGACTCGATCGCAGCCTGGATCGAACAGAAGTTCGCCGATAAGCCGGCGATCCGTGATGCCAATCTGGCTGCGCTGCACGCCGGAAATATCTATGGGCAGACGGCGCGGCTCGCGGCAGCGATCCCTCAGGTCGATACACCCCGAGCGCGGTTCGAATCCGGTGAATATCGCGGCATACGCGGCAGCGAGGCGCTCGCGTTCGGGCTGGCTGCGGCGGGTGAGCTGGCCGAGCGCAACGTCCTATTCTGTTCGTATCCGATTACGCCGGCCTCGCCACTGCTCCATCAGCTCGCGCGACTGGGCTCGCTGGGAGTCGGGGTGTTTCAGGCGGAAGACGAAATCGCCGCTGCATGCTCGGCGATCGGCGCTTCGTACACGGGATCCATTGGCGTCACGTCGAGCTCGGGCCCCGGGATCGCGCTCAAGACTGAGGCCATCGGGCTCGCGATCAACGCCGAGCTGCCGCTCGTCGTCGTCGATTCGCAGCGCGGCGGACCAAGCACCGGGCTGCCGACGAAAACGGAGCAGTCGGACCTGTATCTGGCAATGTATGGCCGCAATGCGGACGCACCGGTGCCGGTCGTGGCTGCTCGCTCGCCAGGTGATTGCTTCGAAGTGGCAATCGAGGCTGTGCGTATCGCGTTACGCCACATGACCCCCGTTTTCCTGCTGACCGACGGCTATCTGGCGAATGCCGCCGAGCCATGGCGAATTCCGGACATGGAGAGTTTCGAGCCGATTGAGGTCAACGCGCCGCCCGGCGGACCCGAGGCCGCAAGCAGAATATTCAATCGGGATCCGAGTTCGCTGGGGCGTCCGTGGGTCTACCCCGGCATGCCCGGCCTCATGTACCGGACGGGCGGTCTCGAAAAGGACCTGCGGACGGGGAACATTTCGTATGACGCCGACAATCATCAGGCAATGACACAGTTGCGCGCCGAAAAGGTCGAGCGCGTCGCCGATTTCATCCCCGATCAGGCGGTGGAAGTCGGCGACGATTCAGGAAGCGTGGCCGTTGTCGGCTGGGGCTCGACCTACGGCGCGATCTATCAGGCAGTGCGCCAGGTTGCGAGTGTCGATCCACGCGTCAGTCACATACATCTGCGATACCTGAATCCGTTTCCCAAAAACCTCGGTGAGCTGTTATCGCGATTCGATCGTGTACTCGTGCCGGAGATGAATGCCGGTCAGTTGTCGACCGTGCTCAGGGACAAGCTCGGTATAGCGCCGATACCACTGCCCAAAGTCACAGGGCAACCGTTTACGATCGCGGAGCTCGTGCAGGCGATCAGGGAGCAGCTCAGCGAAACGCGCAGCGGCCGGTCTCAGGTTCGTGGCGTTGCAGGAGAAGGCCAATGAATGCGGTGCTTACGCAAAAGGATTTCGCAACTGAACAGGAAGTTCGCTGGTGCCCCGGCTGTGGTGACTATGCGATCCTCAAGTCGGTTACGCGCATGTTGGCGGACGTCGGTGCCGACCCGGCGAAGACGGTATTCGTGTCCGGCATCGGGTGCTCGTCGCGCTTTCCGTACTACGTGGAAACATACGGATTCCATACGATCCATGGTCGGGCGCCGGCTGTTGCGACGGGCGTAAAGCTCGCCAATCCGGAACTCGATGTATGGGTCGTCACCGGTGACGGTGACGGTTTGTCGATCGGCGGCAATCATCTCATGCATGCATTGCGTCGTAACGTCGGCCTGAAGATCCTTTTGTTCAACAACGAAATCTACGGACTGACCAAGGGACAGTTCTCGCCGACCTCGAGGCAGGGTACCCGCTCACCGTCGAGCCCGGGCGGATCGTTCGATACACCGGTGAGTCCAGGACTATTCGCGCTGGGCACCGGTGCACGATTCATCGCGCGTGCGATCGACACCGATAAGGTCGGTCTGGGCAAGGTGCTCGAGGCTACTCATGCAAACCCGGGCGCGTCGTTCGTGGAAATCTTTCAAAACTGTATCGTCTACAATGAGGATGTCTTCAGGAGCTTCACCGATCGCGCCACCGCAGCAGATACACAGCTGCTCGTCGAGCATGGCGCGCCGCTATTGTTCGGGAAAGAGCGTGAAAAGGGAATCGCGTTTGACGTCACGTCGATGGCCCTGAAGGTCGTCGATGCGAAAGCGCAGCCGGAGGCGGTGCTCGTGCATGATGAAACAAACCAGATACTCGCGCAGCTCCTGCTTGCTTTGACCGGTCCCGATTTTCCAGTCGCGCTCGGTGTCGTCTACCGCAATCCCGCGCCGTCCTATGAGGCTGGCTTCTACGCGCACCACGTTAGCGGGATGAAGAGAACTGCCAACGTCGCCGACGCGCTTCGCAAGACCAATACCTGGGTCGTCGAGTAGTCGTTTAGAATCCACACACGCGGACCGGACGAGATACTCGAAGCGGATACGGCCGGCGGCCGGATTCTGCGTACGACGACAACCAGAAAACAGGCGACTGAGCCAGGAGCAGCCAATGAGCATTCGAAATACTCTGACGATATCTGCGATCGCTGCCGGCGTGGCATCTGTCCTTAGCCTCGATGCAAAACCGGTATACGCACAGGATAATTTACTCGAAGAAGTCGTCGTAACTGCGCGTCGACGAAACGAATCCTTTCAGGACGTGCCAGTGACGATCACGGCGTTCAGTGAGCAGGATATTCGCAATGCGGGCATCGAGCGTCCGCAGGACTTCATCTCGCTGACGCCCAACGTCACCCTCGTCGAGACACAGAACCAGGGCACGTCCTTCATCACGATTCGCGGCATCTCACAGGCTCGCAACAGTGAGCCTTCGGTCGCTGTGCTCGTCGACGGTGTGCTGATGTCGAACCCCTCGCAGTTTACGCAGGAGCTGTTCGACGTTCAGCAGATCGAAGTGCTCAAGGGCGCCCAGGGGGCGGTCTATGGTCGTAATGCGATCGGAGGTGCGATCGTGATTACGACGGAGGAGCCCGGTGACGAATTCGAAGGGCGTTTCCGAATCGGCTACGATTCGGGTCCGGGGACCAAGGCACAGGTTGTCGGCAGCGGGCCGCTCAACGACTCGAATACGCTGAAGTATCACGCCGCGCTGTCGTACTACGACACGGACGGGTGGATCGAAAACGAGTATCTCGGCGAAGAGGCCGATCCTTTCACCGATACCTCGGCACGGCTCAAGCTCCTGTGGCAGCCGAACGACCGGCTGAGCCTGGACACACGCTTATACGTATCACAGGTCGAAACCCAGGCGCTGTATTTCAACATCGTCGGTTTCCCCTCCGCAGTACCGCTCGACGTCAACGACACCAGTCTGCCGGTGCGAGTTAACAGTCCCGGCATCAATGATCGCGACCTGTCGCAGCTGTCGTTCAAATTCGACTACGAGACTGATGTTGGCACCTTCACATCTATTACATCGTTCGATACGCTAGAGGAGATTCTCACCGGTGACAGCTGGGATTTTCTGCCCGTGGAGGAGTCGTTCGTCTACCAGAACTTCGGCGTCGACGTTGCGCAGGCTCAGTTCCTCGATGTCGAAACGTTCAGTCAGGAGTTCCGGTTTACTTCCGACCCGGATGCGCCGGTACGATGGATTGCCGGTGCTTACTTTATCGAGACGGATCGCTATATCTCGACCGGCAACATGGTCGATCTGGGCGCCGGCGCGTTTCCGGTTTATCGTACGCCCCGCGGAAACTTCCCCTATGACTTTGCATCGTTCCCGGTCGGACCGCAGACGACGTTCCTGGCCGACGAGCAGGACAACTCCGCCTGGGCAGCGTTCGGCGAGATCGTGACTGATCTCGGTGACCGGACAGAGCTTTCGGTCGCGTTACGCTACGACGAGGATACGCGCGAGAACACCACGTTGACGCCGGCGGCGTTTCTGCCGACGGCAGATGCGGTGACAGGCGAAGTCCGGAAGCAGACCTGGGACGAGCTTCAGCCGCGCGTCACGCTGCGTTATCAGCCGGCTGACGAAATCACGTTGTATGGTGGCTGGAGCCGGGGCTTTCGCAGCGGCGGCTTCAATCAGACCGGTGTCGGCGTGGATCAGGTCGCCATCGACCTCGGCGTCGTCGATCTGTTCGACGCCGAAGTTGCCGAAACGATCGAATTCGGCGTGAAGAGCCAGCTGGCCGATGGACGCGTGAACCTGAACTTCAGTATCTTCGACACCGAAGCGAAAGGCTCCTATTACTTTGTGTTCCTCGCAGACAGCTCGACCCAGAATCTCGGTAGTCTCGACAAAGTCGACTATTCGGGTTTCGAGTTCGACGTGACTGCGAGGGTCAGTGAGAACGTCGATCTGTTCTTCGGCTACGGTGCCACGGACAGCGAGATCCGGGAATGGAATGCGCCGCTCGGGCCATCGTCGATCGGCAACGAGGCGCCGCTGGTGACGGAAGACACCGTCAATGCCGGCATTCAATATCGGCGTGCGATCGGCGGTTCGGGACTCGAACTCTTTGCACGCGCTGACTACCAGAGACTGGGAGACACTTACTGGGATCCGCAGAACAGTACTGTCAGAAATCCGGTGAATCTGCTCGATCTGCGTATCGGCATTCAGCATGACACCTGGTCGATCATCGGCTGGCAACGCAATGCCAACGACGTACGCTACAACGCCGAATTCTCTCCCGGCGGATTCGTTTTCAAGGCTAAGCCGCGCCGCTGGGGCATCGACTTCGTAAAGGAATTCTAGTTGTCGGCGGCAACCTGTTCGACTGCACGCCAGACTCGCAGCAGGTTGCCGCTCCAGATTTTCGCGATTTCGTCTTCAGAATAACCGCGGCTGAGCAGCTCCGCGGTGACATTCAGCGTTTCTGCGGCGCCATTCCATCCGGCGATGCCGCCGCCGCCGCCGAAGTCGGAGCTGATGCCCACGTGGTCGATTCCGATCAGATCGACGGCATAATCGATATGATCGACCAGCGTGCCGACGTCGGCGTCATCGCGTGAGTCTGGGTTGCCGAGGTAACTCGGGAAGGCAACGATCTGGACCACACCACCGTTGTCGCGCAGGGCGAGCAGCGTTTCGTCGTCCATGTTTCTCACGTGCGCGGTCAATGCAGCGACACTCGAATGGGAAGCGATTACCGGCGCGCGCGACAACGCAATGGCCTCCAGGGCTGAGTCCTTCGATGCGTGCGAGACGTCGACCATCATGCCGAGATCGTTCATTCGTTCGATGACTCGCGCGCCGAATTCACTGACCCCGTCGTGCTCCGGGCCGTCGTCGCGTTCCTCGTCCGGCTGCGCCGAATCGGCGATGTCATTATGGCCATTGTGCACGAGCGTCATGTAACGCGCTCCCAGCTCGTAGTAACGATTGATCAGATCGAGGTCCCGCCCGATGACGTAGCCGTTTTCGATCCCGATAGTCGCGACCAGGCGGCCCTGCGCCGCGATGCGCTCAACGTCGTCGGCTGAGTACGCGAAACCAATGAGATCGGCGTGCAACTCGTCCGTCATTCGATGGATGGCATCGAACTTCGTCATCGCGTCGATCTGCGCCTGTCTGTAGTTCTGCGGAGTTCTTTCCGTCTGGCCGACATAGACAATGAAGAAAGCGACATCGAGTCCACCGCTTCGCATCGTCTCCAGATTGACCTGAAGATCGCCGTCCAGCGGGCTGACCTGGTTCGTGGCAAAGTCGAATGGAATGTCGACGTGTGTATCGAGCGTAACGACGCGCTCGTGGACCGCCGCCGCACCGGCGTTGCTTACATCGTCCTCCGGCACACTGCCGCCACAGGCAGCGAGCGTGGTGATTGTGGTCAGCACGGTGAGGCGGGCGATATTCATCGGCAGGTATCCCTTGTTCGAGCCGTCCGAAGTGTAGCGGCTCGCTCAGCTCATATAAAACCTGTCGTGGACAGGTCTGACCATCGCATTGGCAACGAGCGCGACGGCGAGCAGGGCGGCCATCAGATACATCGTCGTGCTGTACAGACCACTCGACGGATCGGTCGTGCCCGGCGGCACCAGCTCCATCAGATTGGCGATCGTTACCGTGCGTTCCGCGACCAGCACATCGAGCTGATCGAGACCCGCGCCGAATGCTTCGGCGAATCGCGAGGGGTCAACCTGTGCGGCAAGAGCGCTGACGGCTCGCTGTACGGCGCCTTCGCGCAGCCAGGTCATCGCTTCCGGTCCGAGGATGCCGGCCACGCTCCAGGCAGTCAGCAGCCGGCCGTGAATAGCGCCGACGAAACGGGTGCCGAATACGTCGGCCAGATAGGCCGGGATCGTCGCGAATCCGCCGCCGTACATCGTAAAGATGATCATCGTGGCCGCATAGAAGACGACGAGCCAGATCGCCGAAGGGCTGGCACCGACAGCCGCAGCACACCAGGGGATGCTCAGATAGAGCACGATGCCGAGTGCAAAGAAGATGGAGTATGTGTTCTTTCGGCCGATAAAGTCGGAAACGCTCGCCCAAAAAAACCGGCCACACATGTTGAATACGCTGATCATGATGACGTAGGTGGCGGCGAAACCGGCGTCGACGATTTCCGGCAGCGTCGAGCCGAATATCTCTGTCATCATCGTGGAGGCGACGCTCAGAACACCGATGCCGGCCGTCACATTGAAACACAGCACGATCCAGAGCTGCCAGAACTGCGGCGTGCGATGCGCAGCCTCTATGTGAACGTTCCGTGTCGTGATCATCCGCTTCGTACGCCAGGACTCGTCCGGTGGCGTCCAGCCTTCCGGCTGCCACCCATCCGGCGGCACACGATAGGAAAACGCCGCGACGAGCATGACGAGAAAGTAGACGCAACCCAACGCCGCAAACGTCTGCGCGACGCCTGCAGAACCGGTACCCACGACGTAGACGCCTTCGGCACCGGGTACGATCATCCCTGCGACATCGTTCGCGCCGACGACGACGACCTCGACGAGTGAGCCGGAGATCTCCGCGAAGCGTCTGCCACCTTCGGTGACCAGATTGACGACGTCTGTTGAGCCGAGGTACTCGGGTGCCCGGTAAAAGGACCGAATCAGGAATTCCTTCAGCGGAGCACCGATCATCGCGCCGCCGCCGAAGCCCATGATGGCCATACCCGTCGCCATACCGCGGCGATCCGGGAACCAGCGTAGCAGCGTACTGACAGGGGACACGTAGCCGAGTCCGAGCCCGCAGCCGCCGATAACGCCATAGCCCAGGTAGACGAGCCACAGCTCGTGCAGCCAGATGCCAATGCTGCCGACGAGGTAACCACCGCCCCAGCACAATGCGGCGACGACGCCCACCATTCGGGGGCCGACGTCCTCGAGCCATCGGCCTGCCGCCGCTGCAGCCAGACCCAAAAACAGGATAGCAACGGTGAAAACGCGGACTACGGCGCTGAGCGCCCAGTCTTCAGCCGCCGGTGTGACGACACCGAAAACCCGAATGAGCGCGGGGTTATAGATGCTCCAGGCATAAACCGAGCCGATGCACAGATGAATTGCGATGGACGCCGGTGGCACACGCCACCGATTGAAACCAGGTTTTGCGATAATGCGTTCTTTCGCAAGCCACCTCAGCATGTTGTCCCCCAATGACGTACGAGCAACTTATTCTATTCACCTTGCTGGCATTGGTGTTTGTATTTCTGGTCTGGGGTCGCTGGCGCTATGATCTGGTGGCGTTTGCTGCCCTGTGTCTGGCACTCGTGACCGGTGTCGTGCCGGCTGAAGAAGCGTTCTCCGGTTTTGGGCATCACGCAACCGTCATCGTCGCGCTCGTTCTGATCGTCAGCCGCGCTTTGTCGAATTCCGGAGTGATCGAGTGGATAGGGCGCGTCGCCGTTTCGGCCAGTCGCAGCCTGATGCTGCACGTCGGCGTTATGGGTAGCATTGCTGCCGCATTGTCCGCCGTCATGAACAATGTCGCCGCGCTCGCACTGCTGATGCCGGTCGATCTGCAGGCCGCAAAGAAAGCCGGGCGCGGACCGGCGGCATCGCTGATGCCGCTGTCGTTCGCTTCGATACTCGGCGGCATGATCACGCTGATTGGCACGCCGCCGAATATCATCATTGCTGCATACCGCGACGACGCGCTGGGCGAGGCGTATTCGATGTTCGACTTCGCGCCGGTCGGGCTGGCCTGCACGGTCGCCGGACTCATATTCGTCACGTTCATAGGCTGGCGACTGATTCCTCCGGCGCGACGGATGAGCGATTCGGAGGCGAGCGCCTTCGAGCTCGATGACTTCGTATTCGAGGTGCAGGTGGGCGAGAAATCTCCAATTGTCGGCCAGCGCGTGCGTGATCTCGATGATTCCTTCGAGCACCACGGCGTTGCGATCGTCGGACTGATTCGTCAGCGCGAGCGCATGCCGGGGATGGCTCGAACGGTTGTCGTCCGTGCAGGCGACCTGCTCGTGCTGGAAGGCTCTTCCGAGGACATCGATGCGACGGTTGGTGCCCAGAAGCTTGAATACGTACGCCAGCTCGACGCACGTCGCACCAGAACCTCTGACGATGACGACGAAAACGGCTCGGGCGCCGAGCACGAGGAGCTGACGCTGCAGGAAGTCGTCGTACCTTCCGGCGCTCGCATCGAACATCGATCCGCGATTCGACTGGGACTGCTTGCTCGTCACGAAGTGACTTTAGTCGGTATCTCACGACAGGGACGAAGATTTCGCGAGAGTGTGCGCCGTCTGCCGATCGAAGCCGGCGATATACTTTTGCTGCTCGGTACTGCTGACCGTGTAAGCAACGCAATCGCGTGGCTGGGCTGTCTGCCGCTGGCCGAGCGTGGGCTGAAGGTTCTGCAGCGTCAGAAGGCGCTGACGACGATCATCGTCTTCGCGGCGGCCGTATTCATCGCGAGCCTGGGATTGCTCGATCTTGCCGTTGCCCTCGCCGCTGCGGTTACGGTGCTCGTTGCGGTCAGGGTCGTATCCCTGAGTGAGCTCTACGAGAGCGTCGAATGGCCGGTCGTCGTTTTGTTGGGCTCGATGATTCCGCTCGGTGCTGCGCTGGAGACCACGGGGGGTACACAGCTCATCGCCGATGGCATCGTCGGATTGTCGGCAGGATTTTCACCGGTTGTGGTGCTGGCTGCGTTGATGGTCGTTACGATGAGTCTGTCAGATGTCATGAACAACACCGCAACTGCCGTCATCGCCGCCCCGGTCGCAACCCAGATTGCTGCGACGCTCGACGTCAGCCCGGATCCGTTCCTGATGGCCGTTGCGGTCGCAGCCTCGTGCGCGTTTCTGACGCCGATCGGGCACAAGAACAATACGCTGATCATGGGTCCAGGCGGATATCACTTCGGTGACTACTGGCGGATGGGATTACCGCTCGAAGTGCTGATTATTGTCGTATCGATACCGACGATCCTCACAGTCTGGCCCATGTAGACGTCGCGGACGGCTGTGGCCGTCCGAATTCGTGATGGCATTGGGTGAATTCGTGGTTCACCAGGCAGCAGAATCCGACCGTTGCTTTCCGGGGAGAAATGCGTGACGGCGAAACGACTGGCCTGCCTGGGCGCGATCGGGGTCTTTTTCGGGCACGGGGCAGGGATCGCCCAGAGCGTACCGGCGTTCGGCGACGATTCGAGCATGTGGTCCGAGGACGGTGAATGCGACGATCCGCGATTCGTCGGTGACGGCATGGCGAGTGTCCTGCTCGATGAAGATCGTTTCCATGACGCGACCGACTGCCGAACGCTTTATCAAAGCGGCAGCATCGTTCTGGTCGCCGGTGAGGCG
>JASFSB010000008.1:0-13835 GCA_050114615.1 Gammaproteobacteria bacterium | reverse complement strand
CCGCAGCACGGCGTTGACGAGGCTGCGTGAATGCTGGCGCCGCAGTGCCCGGGTCGCCGCCACTGTCTCGTGGACCGCTGCATGCGCCGGTATCCGCATGAACTGCAGCTGCAGCAAACCCAGCCGCAGCAGCGCCGCGAGTTCCGCCTCCTTCTCCGGCAGGGGTCGGTCGAGAAGCTGCTCGAGTTGCCACTGCAGGCGGTGATGCCAGCGCAGGCAGTTCGTCACCAGCGCGCGCAGCAGCGCCGAGGACTCGCTGTCTTCCCGCGCCCAGCGGCTGTAACACGTCGTCAGTGAACTGCGCCCTGCGACGACTTCGGCAACCTCACGCGCGGCCCGCGCGCGCACGTTGCGGCCGGCGTTACGCCCGCGTCGTGGCGAAACCGACATCGACGAGCGGATGAGCAGCCAGCCAGGCACCGGCATCCATGACGCGGCCCCCGGGTGGCTGCAGCTGCGTGATCCGAATGGCGCCGCTGCCCGCCGCAACGAGAATTCCGTCGTGGTCGGCTGACAACACGGTACCGGGCGGCTCGCTGCGAGGTGCCGCGTCGATTGCTGCAGCCCAGATACGTAGCCGACGCCCATCCGTGAGCGTCGACTCGGCAACGGGCCAGCCCGTCAGGGCGCGAATACGGCGATCGATCGCCGCCGCCGGCTCGCGCCAGTCGATTCGCGCTTCGGACTTCTGCACCTTCGGCGCGTAGCACGCGAGTGCGTCGTTCTGTGGCACGGCCTGCACCGCTCCGGTGAGTATCTCCGGCAGCACGTCGATCAGCGTCCGTGCACCAAGATCGGCGAGCACGTCGTGGAGCTGCGTCACAGTCGTCGTCGGCCCGATCGGCACTTCGGCGGCTGCATAGACCGGTCCGGAATCCAGCCCCGTCGTCATTTGCATGATGCTGACTCCTGTGCGCGTGTCGCCTGCGAGAATGGCGCGATGGATGGGCGCGGCGCCACGCCAGCGCGGCAGCAGCGAGGCATGCACGTTGACGGCGCCCGATTCCGGCCAGTCGAGCAGCCAGGCTGGCAGCAGTAAACCGTACGCCACCACGACGAGCACGTCCGGCCGCGGCCCGAACCCGGCAATGCGGGACGGATCATCGAGTCTTTCAGGCTGAGCCACAGGCACGCCGGCGGCAGCCTGTTTGACGGGCGAGGCGAGCACACGACGGCCACGTCCCGCCGGGCGATCCGGCTGGGTCAGCACGCAGGTGATTTCATGCCCGTATGCGCGCAGCGCTTCGAGCGTCGGCACCGCAAATTCCGGCGTGCCGGCGAAGGCAACTCGTACAGCCATAGCCAGCAGGCCGCAGCCTGCCTACAACGTCGGCACCGAATCAGGCACGCGCGTACCGAGACCGCGCTTTGCGCGCTTCGTGAATCGTTTCTTCACACGCTCACGCTTCAGCGACGACAGGTAATCGACAAACAGTTTGCCTTCGAGATGATCCATTTCATGCTGAATGCATACAGCCAGCACGCCCTGCGCTTCGAATTCGATCCTCGCGCCGTCGCGATCCAGCGCCCGCACCCGGATACGCTCCGCGCGGTCGACGTACTCGAAGAATTCGGGCACTGACAGACAGCCTTCTTCGCTGTTAATTGTGCCCTCTTTCGTGAGAATTTCCGGATTGACCAGGCAAACCGGTTCGTCGTTACGATCCGATATGTCTATGACGATCACGCGCTCGTGGACATCGACCTGGGTCGCGGCGAGTCCGATTCCCGGCGCCTCGTACATCGTCTCGAGCATGTCGTCGATCAATCTGCGAATCCGATCGTCGACTTTTGTGACGGGTTTGGCGCGTATTCGCAGTCGCGGATCGGGATACTCAAGAATTGGGAGCAGCGCCATTGTGGTAGTGCCTCGAATTCGTGTATAAGTTCGGTAAATGCCTCATAACCCTATGACTTTTCAGGATTTGTTTGGCTTTTCCGAGGTGCTCGCTCTAGCCGTAAGTCGATACCGACGGCAGCGAATTATAGCGTAACGCTCACGGCCCACGCGTGAGCTGGATTAAGAAATCAGGAGCTCTGGTATGTTCAACATGCGCAAGCCTTGGCTGCAATCGGCAGGGATACTCGCCGCTTCGGCGGTTGCGACGTTTTCGCTGTCCGTCAGCCTCGCGCAAACGGCACGGCAATCTGACCTCGCCCGTGCGACGAGCGGCCTCGCGGCAGCGGCAATCGGTCAGGCTCAGACACCACCGGTGCTCAACCCGAGCCACCCCAGCACTTATGTCGTGCAGACCGGTGACACGCTATGGGATATCGCCTCGATGTTTCTGCGTGATCCGTGGTTCTGGCCCGAAATCTGGCAAATTAACGAGCAGATCGCGAACCCCCACCTCATCTATCCGGGCGATGTGCTGTCGCTCGCGTTTCTGGACAATGGCCGCCCCGTGGTCTTCCGCGAAGGCGGCCCAGGCAATACTGTACGACTCGGTCCGCGCGTGCGTGTGGAACCGATCGAAGACGCGATCCCGACGATCCCGTACGAGATGTTGCGGGCGTTTCTCTCACGACCTTCGGTCATCGCTGAACCGGATCTGGAGACGTTGCCGTACATCGTTGCGCACCGCGAAGGCATTCTCGGCGCCGCCGGCACCGACGCCTACGCGCGCGGCACGCTGGCCGGCGCGGGCCGCACGTACAATCTCGTCCACGTCGGTGACCCGCTGGTCGACCCCGACGACGGCGACGTGCTCGGTTACGAGGGCATCTACGTTGGCGACGGCGCGGTGCTGGCCGATGGCGATCCGTCGAAGCTGCGCCTGCTCGACACCACGCGCGAGGTGCTCGTCGGGGATTATCTGCTGGAGCCGGAAAACACGCTGCCGGCCAATTTCCTGCCGCGCGCGCCGGAATCCGCCGTCGACGGCCGCATTATTTCCGTCGTTGACGGCATATCGCTGATCGGCCAGTACCAGGTCGTCGTCATCAATCGCGGTATTCGCCACGGCATCGAGCCGGGCCATGTGCTCAACGCCTGGAATGCCGGCGAGGAAATCGTCGATCCGGTGCGCGGCGGACGAATCGTAAACCGCGAGAAAGTCCAGTTGCCCGACGAGCTGGCGGGCACGATCATGGTCTTCCGTAGTTTCGACCGGATGAGCTATGCCCTGGTCATGGAGGCCCAAAGCGAGCTGCAGGTGCTCGACATCGTGCGCAACCCGATCTGATTTCGCAACGTCATACGCCTCGGGTGCACGCAGACACCCGAGGCACACTGCGCGATGAGCGCGCAACAGCAGGCCTGGCTCGAGCTGCTTCAGGCCGGCCAGACGAGCGCCACAGCCTGGCAGAGTGCCTTCGAGCGTTTCGGTACCGCCGCCGCAGTGCGCGCGGCCGCCGCGCACGAACTGGCCGCCTGTGGCCTCAGCGACAGTACACTCAGGCGTCTGAAGAACCCGGATCACGCCCGCATCGAGGCGTGGCGCGACTGGCTCGCCCGTCCCGGGCATGCGCTGCTGACCCGCGACGACACCGCATGGCCACAGCACTTCACAGCGGCCTCAGACGCGCCACTGGCCTTGTGGCTGCGCGGCACGCGCCGTGAACTTCTCGATGCGCCGCAAATCGCCATCGTCGGCAGTCGCAACGCAACGGCAGGCGGTACGGCCAACGCTCAGCGCTTCGCGCTGGCGCTCGCCGACAGCGGTCTCACCGTCACGAGCGGACTGGCCGCGGGCATCGACGCCGCCGCGCATGCCGGTGCGCTGGGTACGGACAGCGGCACGCTCGCCGTGCTCGGCAGCGGCATCGACAATGTGTATCCACGCGAGAACGCAGCACTCGCCGAAAGGATCGCCGCAGCGGGTCTGATCATATCCGAGTACGCGCCCGGAACCCCGCCCCTGCGGCATCACTTTCCGGCACGCAATCGCATCATCGCCGGTCTCAGCCTGGGCGTACTGGTCGTGGAAGCCGGGCCGCAGAGCGGATCGTTGATCACGGCGCGCCTGGCCGGTGAGCGAGGCCGTGAAATTTTCGCCATTCCGGGTTCGATTCATAATCCGGTCGCGCGTGGCTGCCATCGCCTCATTCGCGAAGGCGCCACACTCGTCGAGACGGCGAACGACATCCTCGCAGAGCTGGCACCCTTGCTGCGGCGGGCGCTGGAGGAGTCGCCGGAGGACGCCCGCGGCAGCGCAAACAACGGCGGATCGCCGCACCGGGACGGGCTGCAGGCCGCGGCAATGCTGGCCCCGGAGTATCGTGAGCTGCTCGAAGCGATTGGATTCGACCCGACCCAGGTCGGCGATATCGTCGCCCGCACCACGTTGACGACGGCAGAGGTTTCCTCCATGCTCCTGCTCCTGGAATTGGAGGGTCACGTCGAGGCGTTGCCAGGCGGCCGCTATATGCGTACTCCCTGAACGAGGCGTCAATGAAAGAAACAGTACTCGACGTATTGATGTATCTGTTCGAGTCGTTCGTCGACAGTGACGACGAGCCGGAACCGGATCGCAATGAGCTGCGTGAAGAACTCGAGCAGGCAGGGTTTGGTGATCGTGAAATCGATCGCGCGCTCGACTGGCTCGATGGACTCAATACGAATACTGACGTCGTCGCGAGCAGTGCGCAGAATTCGACCGCCATCCGAATTTTCGACAGTATCGAACTGGAACGCTTCGATTCCGCCGCTCGCGGCTATTTATTGCACCTCGAGCAGCTCGGCATACTGGCGCCGCCGCAGCGTGAGCTCGTCATCGATCGACTGCTCGCGCTCGATTCGGGCGAGATTGACATCGAGCAGATCAAATGGGTCGTGATGATGGTGCTGTTTAGTCAGCCCGGCCACGAGCACGCGTATGCGCAGATGGAAGATCTCGTATTTGCAGAGGAGCCTCACTGGCTTCACTGATTTCCCGGTCAGTATTCTTCGTGACCGCGCGAGTTCGCGCTCGATCTTCGTAATTGAAACCCCATAAGTCGATCGCCTGAATGAGCAAGAACCTGGTCATTGTCGAATCGCCCGCGAAAGCTCGCACGATAGAGAAGTACCTCGGCAAGGATTTTCAGGTACTCGCGTCGTACGGGCACGTGCGCGATCTCGTACCGAAGGAAGGTGCCGTCGACCCGCAAAACGGTTTCTCGATGAAGTACCAGCTCATCGACAAGAATGCGCAGCACCTCGAAAAGATCATCAAGGCCGTAAAGAAATCCGATGCCGTATACCTCGCAACCGACCCTGACCGCGAGGGCGAAGCGATTTCCTGGCACGTCTATGAGGTCCTGTCGCAACGGGGGCTTCTCGAGGGCAAGGACGTCAGCCGCGTCGTATTTCACGAAATCACGAAGCGCGCCATTCAGGAAGCGATCGAACACCCGCGCGATCTCTCAGCGGAACTGGTCAATGCGCAGCAGGCCAGACGGGCACTCGATTATCTCGTCGGCTTCAATCTTTCTCCGCTGTTGTGGAAAAAGGTACGCCGCGGACTGTCGGCAGGCCGCGTGCAGAGCCCCGCGCTGCGGCTCATCGTCGAGCGCGACGATGAAATCCGCGCATTCAGGCCGCAGGAATACTGGACCATCGAGGCTCTCGCTGATCAAAAGACACAGGAGTTTTCCGCGCGGCTGTCGGTTTTCGGCGGCGAGAAGGTCGCACAGTTTTCCTTTACCGACGAAGCGAGCGTCCGAAAGGCCGAGCAGGAAATCCATGCTCGGGCGGCCGGCGTGCTCACCGTTTCGAATATCGACAGGAAACAGCGTCGTCGTAACCCGACGGCGCCGTTCATCACTTCCACGCTGCAGCAGGAAGCCTCGCGCAAGCTCGGCTTCAGCGCGCAGCGGACGATGACGATCGCGCAGCGACTTTACGAGGGCGTTGCGATCGCCGAAGGCACAGTCGGTCTCATTACTTATATGCGCACGGATTCAGTCACACTCGCCAATGAGGCGCTGGCCGAGATTCGCGACGTCATCGCCACCCGATACGGCGCGAAGGATCTGCCGGACAGCCCACGCGAATACAAGACCAGGGCACGCAACGCCCAGGAGGCGCACGAGGCGATCCGGCCGACTTCAGCGGCACGCGCGCCGGAAGAACTCAGGAAGCAGCTCGACAGCGATCAATACAAGCTATACGAGCTCATCTGGAAACGTACGATTGCGAGCCAGATGAAAGCCGCCGTCTACGACACAATCGGAGTCGATCTGGAGGCCGGCGAGGACGCCACGGCGGCAGCCACCGGTGCCTCCGAGCGCATCGCCTTCCGTGCAACCGGGTCCGTGCTCGTATATCCGGGCTTCATGGCTGTCTATCAGGAAGGCCAGGATGACACCGCCAACGGCGATGACGAGGACCGGATTCTTCCGAGCTTCGAAACCGGCGATCGGATCACGCTAAAGGAGATCGTCAGCGAGCAGCACTTCACGGAACCGCCGCCACGCTACTCCGAGGCAACGCTCGTCCGGGCGCTCGAGGAATACGGCATCGGCCGACCGTCGACATACGCTTCGATCATCTCGACATTGCGCAATCGCGAGTACGTCGAAGTGGAAAGCCGCCGCTTCGTTCCGACTGATGTTGGCCGCGTCGTCAATCGCTTTCTGACGGAGTTCTTCTCGCAATACGTCGATTACGAATTTACGGCGAGGATGGAAGACTCCCTCGACGCGATTTCGCGCGGCGAACGCGACTGGGTGCCGCTGCTCGAAGAGTTCTGGGCCCCGTTCCGCGATCTCGTCGAATACACCGAAACCTCCGTCACTCGCGATCAGGCGTCGCAGGCGCGCATTCTCGGCACGGACCCAAAGAGCGGCAGACCGATGACTGTGCGTATGGGGCGCTATGGCGCCTTCGTGCAGATCGGCACGCGGGAGGACGACGAAAAACCCCTGTTTGCCGGGCTGCGACCCGGACAAAAGATGGACGAGATCACGCTCGAGGAAGCCATCGAGCTGTTCAAATTACCGCGCGCGCTCGGCGAAACGTCCGACGGCGAAGCGGTATCGGCAAGTATCGGCCGGTTCGGCCCGTATGTACGCTACGGCAACAAATTTGTCTCCATCAAGGACGATGACCCTTATACGATCGGGCTCGAACGAGCGCTCGAGCTGATCGAAGAGAAGAAACAGCTCGACGCGAACCGACTCATCCAGGATTTCCCCGATGTGGGAATTCAGGTCCTCAACGGCCGCTACGGGCCGTATGTCACCAACGGGACCAAGAATGCCAGGATCCCGAAAGACCGCGATCCTAAATCGCTGACGCTCGAGGAGTGCCGGCAACTCATCGATGCAGCGCCGGAACGGCGGCGCCGCGGCGCAAAGAAAAAGACGGCCGCGAAGAAAGCCGCGGCAGGTAAAAAGACTACCAGGAAAAAGGTAGCCGCAAAGAAGACGAGTAAGAAGAAGACCGCCAGGAAGAAGACGACGAAGCGCTCAGCAGCTGCAAAGAAGTCTTCCGGCAGCAAGTCCTCGACCAAGGCATCCGAGCGCCCGGCCGAATCGACGACCAAGAGCGAAAACCCGTTCTGAAAACCCCCATTCCTTTTGTCCAGCTGGCTCGCGCTGCGCGCATCCTTCACGCCGGCGGCGTCGTCGCATACCCGACAGAAGCCGTGTACGGAATCGGCTGCCTGCCGTTTATCGATTTTGCCGTTGACCGAGTACTCACGATGAAGCGCCGCGACGCGAGCAAAGGGCTTATTCTCATTGCAGCCAGTCTCGAACAGGCCGGCGCATTCGCGCGGATTCCCGATGGCGAACTCGGCGAGCGTGTACGCGGCGACTGGCCGGGCCCGGTCACCTGGATTCTGGAAGCCCGCCCCGAGGTGCCCAGGACGATCACCGGGGGGCGCAGCACGGTTGCCGTGCGCGTCACTGCTCATCCGATCGCGCATGCATTGTGCGAAGTGGCCGGCTGCGCACTGGTTTCGACGAGCGCAAACGTGTCCGGGCACACGCCGATTCGCGACAAAACACGATTGCGGCGCCAGCTGGGACGTGCACTCGACATGATCGTGCCGGGCGAACCCGGCGGCCGTGACAAGCCGACGGCGATTCGCGACGGTAGCACCGGGGCGCTGATTCGAGCAGACTAAAACCTGTTCTGAGTAAACGCCCATGAATCGATTGCCTGGAAATCGCGCCGGTCGAATCGGCACCGCAGTATTTATGATCTGTCTGGCGAGCAGTGCAATCCGGGCCGCCGAACCTTCGACGCCGGCGGGGCCTCTGCGCAGCGCCGACGATGTCGGCGTAGCGAAGCCGGCACGAGCAATCTATCTCGTCCGCCTGCGCGAAGCTTCCGCCTCCGCCTATGCGGGCGGCCGCAACGGCCTTGCAGCGACTCGTCCGGCACCGGGCACACGGCTCGACCGCCGCGACAGCGACGTTCAGAGCTACATCGCGTACCTGGAACGTACGCACGCGCAGCTACTCGCAGAAATCGGCGCTCCCGACAGTAAGATCTACAGTTTCGGATACGCGCTGAATGGCTTTGCCGCGCAGCTGACGGCGGCGCAGGCAACACAGCTCGCTCAGCGCGATGAAGTCGAACGAGTCTGGCTGGACAAGGACCATAAGGTTCGCACCAATAACAGCTCGCTGTTTCTCGGTCTGCTCGATCCGGATGAGGGGTTGCGCGCGAACAAAAAACTCTCCGGCGAAGGAATCGTCGTCGGAGTCGTCGACAGCGGTATCGCAACGGATCATCCGTCGCTATCCGACTTCGAGGAACACCTGCCGCGTGCATGCTCCGGCGACTGGGCGCGCAATTCCTGGCTGGGACGCTGGCTGTGTCATGCTGTCCGCAATGATCCGCCAACTACCGATTTGTATGATCCGCCGGCCGACTTTGCTGGTGTCTGCCAGACCGGGGACGGATTCTCGGTCCGGCAATGCACTGACAAAGTCGTCGGGGCGCGCTACTACATCGACGGCTTCCTCGCGCGTCATACGCTTGATGAAAGCGAATTCATTTCGCCCAAAGACGCTGACGGCCATGGCACGCACATTGCAACCATCATCGCGGGCAACCCGGTTTCCGCAACGCTGTTCGGAACGCGGGTGGCCCGCGTCAGCGGCATCGCACCACGGGCGCAGATTGCAGTCTACAAAGCCTGCTGGCTAAAGCCCGGGGAGCTTCGTGCGACCTGCACCACCGCCGATCTGGCGCGCGCCATCGACGACGCGGTTGCCGATGGTGTGGATATCATCAACTACTCCGTCGGCAGCCTCGAGACGGAACTCACGGATCCGGATGATATCGCGCTGCTGAATGCATTCGACGCGGGCGTTCTGACTGTCGTTGCGGCCGGCAACGACGGCCCCGATCTGGCGACGATCGGCTCACCGAGCAGCGCGCCCTGGGTTTTGACCGCGGCCGCATCCACGCAAAGCGGTACCGGGTTCGAGGAAGCGATCGAAATTACAGCGCCGGCGGATGCGGCCGGACTTCTCGCCATGCGCGAGGCGTCGTTCACGCGTGCGCTGCGAGATGGTGCAATCGAAGAAACGGCGGTCGTCCTGTCGGATGACGGCGTCGAGACCGTCACTGTCGGATCAACGACCGGAACGATTCGCGACGCCTGCGATCCGCTGATCAACGCTGAATCCGTCAGCGGCAGCATCGCGCTCATCCAGCGCGGCAACTGTGACTTCGATATCAAGCTCCGACATGCAGAGAATGCAGGCGCGGTCGCGGCTATCGTGTACAACAATTCCGGCGGTCCGTTTCCAATGAACGGCACCGACGCGTCGAATATTCCCGCCGTGATGATCGGCGTCGCTGACGGGCAGGAACTGGTCGATCACCTTACAAACGACGAGGTCGTTACCGCGACTTTGGCGAAAGGGACGTTCCTCGAACGTGAATTCGAAGGTCTCGAGATGGCATCGTTCTCATCGAGAGGGCCAGGACTCAGCGACGAGAACTTTCTCAAACCGGATGTGACCGCTCCTGGCGTCGATATCCTCGCAGGCCACACTCGCGATGCAGCAAGTGGCTTGCGAGGCGAAGACTTTCAATATCTCAGCGGCACATCGATGTCGACACCGGAGACGGCAGGAGTCGCTGCGTTACTCCTCGAAGCGAACCCCGACTGGTCACCGGCGACACTGAAGTCTGCTTTGATGACGACCGCTTATCAGGATGTCGTCGGCGGCGACCCGGACTTCTACGCACATCCATTCGAAATGGGGGCGGGGCATATCGACGGCAATCGCGCGCTCGATCCCGGACTCGTCTACGAGAGCGACTTTCTCGATTATGCGGCTTATCTGTGTGGTCTCGAGACTTCTCCGTTTCCCGAATTCGATTGCGGTGTCCTCCGCAGTGCCGGGTTTTCATTCTCCGCGACGGACGTGAATCTGCCATCTTTCGGCATCGCCGAACTGATCAGCGGCGACTCGGTCACGCGCCGCGTCACCAACATCGGTCCGCCAGGAACCTACACCGTGGCCGTCGAGCCACCTTTTGGTGTCAATGTTTTCGTGGAGCCACCCGAGCTGACTCTCGGTACGGGAGAGACCGGCAGCTTTGAAGTCTGGTTCGAGACGGAAGACCCGGACTACGACCTGTGGTCCTTCGGAAGGCTGGAATGGTGGGATGGCACACACAGCGTGATGTCGCCGATAGCCGTCGCGCCGGTGCTGCTGCGCGCTCCCGCGGAACTGCGACTGAGCGGCACTCAGGGCAGTGCGATTCTGCCGGTCGATTTCGGTTATTCGGGTGTTTACGACGCGACGGTGCATGGGCTCAATCCGCCTTTTTACAGCGTCATCGACGAATTCATCGAGGACGATCCCACCAACAGCTTCAGTTTTCGTAACGGCAACGGAGTCGCGCAGCATTACTTCACCGTCGCCAATAATGATTTGCACGTGCGAATCTCTATGTTCGACTCGGAAACCGATGGTGACGATGATCTCGATCTGTACCTGTATTACTGCAGAGACGGCACTAACTGCGAAAAGGTAGCTGAGAGCGGCAGTTTTACTTCGCAGGAAACTATCGACCTCGCGTTCCCCCCGCCGGGCGATTACGCATTACTCGTCCATGGTTTTGAAACGGATCAGTCGAGCGGCGGGCCGGGTGCATATTATTCGTTGCATGCGTGGACTTACAGCGCAAACGACGAACAGGAAAACCTTTTGTATACGATTCCGACCGATGTCGCAGTCGGTGACCGCTACGATCTGGATGTCGAATGGGGTGAGCTGGCGGCCGGTGTGCGTTACTTCGGCGCGATCCAGCACTATACGGATACCTCGGGTCCCGCTTACGACATTACGCTCGTCAGCGTGGCGCCCTGAGCGAACGTCTCTGAGCGATCTCGCGGAAGCGGTAACAGGCTCTCAGGTGATCGTTGACGAGCCCGGCCGCCTGCATGTGAGCATATACGATCGTTGATCCGACAAACCGAAACCCGCGCGATCTGAGATCCTGACTCAGCGCATCGGATTCCGGGGATGTTGACGGTACGTCGCTTTGTGCCTTCCAGCGGCCTATCAATGGCTGACCACCCACGAACTGCCATATGTATTCGTTGAAACTGCCAAACTCCCGCTGCACTTCGATGAATCGGCGCGCATTGTTGATGGCGGCGTTGATCTTGAGGCGATTGCGAACGATGCGTGCGTCGTTCATCAGACGCTCGACCGAGCGCCGATTAAAGCGCGCGACGCGGGCGACATCGAAATTCGCGAAGGCGTTCGCGTAGCCGTCACGCTTGCGTAATATGGTCGACCAGCTCAAGCCCGCCTGAGCGCCTTCGAGAATCAGAAACTCGAAGTGCCGGGCATCGTCGCTGACCGGAACTCCCCATTCCTCATCGTGGTATTTCAGCATCTGCTCGTCGAAGCCGAGGCACCATGAACAACGAATCGGTTCGGGCATGTTCAGTTCTCAGTAAGTCATATCGAGATGTTGACGGCTTCGACAACCTGTCCGGCAATCTGCGCATTGGCCGCATCGTTTTCGCCGAGCACGGCAATCGAGCCACCCCCGGCAGGCATGATACTGCCACCGAGGCCCCGCTCAGTGAGTTCGAGCGGAACGATTCCAGCGACGCCTTGTTCCGGGATGAGCAGAACGGTGACCGGTCCGTTACCCGACTGTACGACGAGATGAGCCATCCACTGGCCGGCAACCGCACACTTGTTCGCGTACGTCACCGGTCCGACCCGGGCTCCGAGCCTCGTCAGATCGATCGTCGCATCACCGGCAAGTACGTTGCCGAGTTCCCGCTCTGCGACACCGACGCTCGTCACCGTGATCGCTTCGGGTTCATGATCCATATGGGCGATAATTTCGGCAACGAGTTCTTCAGTCGCAGCAGGGCGCTCAAGCACGAGCCCGAGCCAAACGGCCAGTCCCACTACTGCGGCGGCCGCAAACGAGCCGAATGCAGCCGTTCGCTGCGACGGCTGCTCGAGCGCCTTTGACACATCGAATCGCAGTGCCTGATGAATCAGCGCCTGCGCCGTGTGTGCGCGCTGCGCATACGCTGCGCATGCCGTGCACTCGCGCAGATGAGCGAGCATCCCGGGATCTGAATCAGCCGGATTTATGCAAATCTGCTTTCTGAAAGTCTCGCAATTCATTTCAGTCTCCAGCCTTCTCGAGCTCGGGCCGAATACGCTCTATGAGCTTTTTTCTCGCCCTGTGCAGACGCGTCAGCACTGCGCCCTGCCTGATCTTCATCGTCCCGGCGATCTCTGCGGTTGTCAGCCCCATCAGCACCTGCAAAACGAGCGGCTCCCTGTAATCGTCGTCCAGCGACAGTATCGCCTTGCGCATGTCATCGACATCGGTGTCGTGGCCCGCATCGGCAATCAATGCCGACTCGGCCTGTGTCAGGTCGTCGATATCCCGGGTTTCCAGTTGCTTTCTTTCGTACACCCGAGCATGTTCCCGTCGCGCGATGGTCAAGAGCCAGGTTTTCGCGAGTCGCTCGTCCCTAAGGCTGTCGAGCCCGCGAAACGCCCGCAGCATCGTTTCCTGAACCACGTCATCGGCCAGATGCGGATTCCCGCAAAGCCATGTGACATACCGCAGCAGGTCATCTCGCCACGGAGCCACCAGCCGCTCAAAGCGGATTTGTTTCGCGTCAGACACGCAATGCTCTACCTGCGAAAAGACCAGATGCTGCGGCTGTTTATTACGGACCGGGCTGCTTGGAAAGGTACAGCAAACCATGGAGAATCCAAGCCTATGGAGATTCCGAGTTGACCGGCAAAAGTGATACGGCAGACCGCTATGCGGTCGTCGGATACCCCGTCACCCACAGCCACTCACCGATTATTCACAGACTCTTTGCCGAACAAACCGGCGAGAACATTACCTACGAACTCCTCGAGGCTACGCCGGAGGAATTCGAAGTCGCGGTGCGAGGCTTTCAGGCAGCCGGTGGCCGGGGTCTGAACATCACCGTTCCGCATAAGCAAAAAGCACTGGAACTGGCGGCAAACGTCTCCGAAACCGCCAGGCGCGCGCAGGCAGTCAATACGCTCGATTTTCGCGATCAATCGATTACTGCCTACAACACGGACGGCAGCGGCCTCGTGCGCGATCTGCAAGCAAACCTCGGTGTCGAACTCGCCGGTCGCCGCGTGCTGATTCTTGGTGCCGGCGGCGCGGTGCGAGGCATCATCGCGCCGCTGCTCGATGCCGGGATCGCCGCGATTACCGTAGCCAACCGGACCCTGGAGCGAGCGCAGGAACTTCAGAACCGCCTGAGCGACTATGCAGAATTCGACATCTGCGCTTTCGACGATCTCCCGGATCGCGAAGCGCCCGATCTCCTGATCAACGCCACTTCGGCCGGCGTCAAGGGTGAAGCTGCGCCGTTTCCATCCTCGTTGTTCTCTGCCGCTACGTT
>JASFSB010000007.1:0-14151 GCA_050114615.1 Gammaproteobacteria bacterium | reverse complement strand
CAATGTCGCCAAGTGGGCTTCCGTATGTGCGATGCTGCTGGGACGGCTGGAGATCTTCACGATCCTGGTGCTGGTGACTCCGACGTTCTGGCAGCGCTGATGGGAATTATCGAAAGGCTGGAAGCCACTCTCTCGGCGGGGACCGATAATGCGCAATTGCGTTTCGGGCTTGCGAGCGCGTGCTTCCGCGAAGGTCGCTTCGAAGATGCCCGCAGGCACGCAGGTGTTGCTGTTGATCGCGACCGTGACTATTCTGCCGCGTGGCGCGTGCTCGGCCGATCATTGATTGAGCTGGGTGAGCCCGAGGCAGCGCGCGACGCGCTCGAACAGGGTATCGCGGCCGCACAAAGACAAGGTGACATGCAACTCGTGAAGGAAATGAACGTATTTCTCGCGCGATTGCAGCGCGGCAAAGGATAATAAGCCACAGCCACGCACAGTGGCTTCGATCGAGAGGGGGATTACATCGATGACGAGCCCTGAGGCGGGAGCTCAGGAGCGTGTGGAATCACATCCGCTCGCCGGGCCGCTGCGACAATTCAGCGAGCTAACCGGAGCAGTCATTTCCTGGCTGACGCTGCCAATGGTGGTTGCGACATTCGTGATAGCGTTGCTGCGCTATGCGTTCGCGCTGAACTGGATCTGGATGCAGGAACTCGTCGTTTGGATGCACGCGCTCGTGTTCATGCTTGCGGCAGCTTACACGCTGAACAGGGACGAGCATGTCAGAGTCGACATCTTCTACAGTCAGTTCTCGACACGTCAGCGGGCCTGGGTCGAGCTCATTGGCAGTCTCGTGTTTCTTCTGCCGCTCTCGATCATGCTGATTTTCATGAGCTTCGATTACGTTGCGACGTCGTGGTCCATCAGGGAAGGCTCGCCGGAGGTCGGCGGTCTGCCATACCCGTTCGTTCCCGCCATGAAAACGCTGATCCCGCTCGCGTTCGTTCTCGTGGCGATTCAGGGAGTTGCGATCATTCTGGATGCCTGGGTGGCGCTCAGGCAGTCGCGCTCCCCGGATGCGCGAGACTAGAATGGAGTGGCTCGCAATCGTCATGTTTCTGGCTGCAGTCGCCGTGCTGCTGGCGGGATTTCCGGTCGCGTTCACGCTTGGTGGCGTCGCCTTTATGTTCGCCCTTGGCGGAATGATTGGCGGTGTCTTCGACGTCGCGTTTCTCGGCACGATGCCGAGCCGAATCTACGGGATCATGCGCAACGAAACGCTGCTTGCAGTGCCGTTGTTCGTATTCATGGGCATCATGCTCGAGCGCACGCGAATCGCGGAAAACCTGCTCGAAAGCCTGACCGCCCTGTTCGGCGGATTGCGGGGTGGTCTCGGAGTCGCGGTGACCATCGTCGGCATGCTGCTCGCGGCCAGCACTGGCATCGTCGGCGCAACTGTCGTGACGATGGGGCTGCTGTCACTGCCGACCATGCTGAAGCGCGGCTATGATCCGCGGGTTGCTGCAGGAACGATCTGTGCGGCCGGTACGCTCGGTCAGATCATTCCGCCGTCCATCGTCCTCGTACTGCTTGGCGATGTCTTGTCGTCGGCCTATTCGCAGGCACAGCTCAGTCAGGGTGTTTTCAACACGGATACCGTTTCGGTTGGTGACCTGTTTGCCGGGTCGCTGCTGCCGGGGCTGCTGCTCGTCGTTCTCTACATCGCTTATCTGGCAGCGATCGCGATATTGAGACCCGAATCCGTGCCGGCGCTGAGCGAAGCGGAGCGCAAAGACGTTGCGCTGCCGGCTGTGATGCGCGCGCTCGCGCCACCGCTGATCCTGATCATTGCCGTTCTCGGATCCATTCTCGTTGGATTCGCCACGCCGACGGAGGCAGCCGGGGTCGGCGCCGTCGGCGCCATCGCGCTGGCGCTGTCCCGAAGTGAACTGACGTTTGCGCGCCTGACCGAGGTTGTCCGGAGCACGACTCGCGTCAGCAGTATGGTTTTTCTGATTCTGATCGGCGCATCGGTGTTCTCGCTCGTCTTTCGCGGCTACGGCGGCGACCGTCTGGTACAGCAGTTGTTGACGGACATGCCCGGAGGCGAAATCGGCGCATTACTGATCGTCATGCTGGTCATGTTCCTGCTCGGTTTCGTGCTCGACTTTATCGAAATTACTTTCGTCGTCGTGCCGATCGTCGGGCCGGTGCTTCTTGCGATGGGAATGGACCCCGTCTGGCTCGGCGTCCTGATTGCGGTAAACCTGCAAACCTCGTTTCTGACGCCGCCATTCGGCTTCGCATTGTTTTATCTGCGTGGAGTGGCGCCGGCGAGTTTGCGAACAGGCGACATCTACCGTGGCGTCATTCCGTTCATCGTCATTCAGATCATTGCGCTCGTTGCGATCGCATGGTTCGATGGACTCGCGACCTGGCTGCCCGCGCAGATATACGGTTAAACGCGGCGGCTCGCCGCGCCCGCGGCAGCCAACGAGCCATCGGCCTGAAAGGCGGCCTCAGTGCTGCTCGGTCGAGTCGTCCGCGTTGCGTGAAGGCGGGTCCGGACGAAACCAGATGATGGCGCCCACGACGAGCAGCAACACGGCAACGATTGCGAACGGCAGTGGCGGCAGCCAGAGAGGAATTTCGTGCATATCACCAGTCAGGTATGAGTAAACGGGGCCGGCTGCGTACCAGCCGACGGGAATGCCGATCAGCGCGCCGACCGCCATTTTCGTGTAGTTCTTCCACATCGCGCCCCAGAACAGCGCCAGGGCCGCAGCAATGACCAGCCACAATGTCATAGCGAATACACCTCAGTGTTCCTCGCCGCCCTCGACAGCGAGATGGCCTTCGGGTTGTATCTCAGCGGAGAAGAATTCACCGCGCGTGCTGTTTACGTAGTCGCCCTCGACGGCCATCAGGCCGATGAGCACGAGCAGTACGGCCGGCGGACCGAGCACGGTCATGATCAGCGCCAGACGTTCCCACTTCATGTGCATGAAAATCGCGACGATAAATCCGGCTTTCAGGAACATGGCCACCAGGATCACGCTCCAGCGGAAGTATCCGTGAGGCAGAAAGTCCGATGCATAAGAAACGGCGCTCAATGCGAACAGCAGAGCCCAGATCGCGAAGTAGATGCCAAGCGGGTGTTGTTGTCCTTCAGATGCCATGTCGATTCCCTTACCAAAGATAGAAAAACGCGAAAATGAACACCCAGACGAGGTCGACAAAGTGCCAGTACAATCCGGTTATCTCCACGATTTCGTAATTACCGCCGCCCTTCTCGTAATCGCCTCTGAGAACCTTCAGCGCGACGACGATGAGATAGATGACGCCACCGGTCACGTGTGCGCCATGGAAGCCCGTAATCATGAAAAACGAAGCGCCGAACTGCTCGGCGCCCATCGGGTTGGTCCAGGGGCGAACGCCTTCCTCGATAATCAGCTTGCTCCACTCGAATGCCTGCATGCCGACGAACACGGCGCCGAAAGCTGCCGTGATCAGCATCAGTGCGGCCGCACGTTTACGGTCGCCGCGATAGCCGAAGTTGACCGCCATGGCCATCGTGCCGGAACTCGTGATCAGCACGAACGTCATGATCGCGATGAGGATCAGCGGCATGTCGATGCCGAACAGCGTCAGCGCGAACACTTCGCTCGGGTTCGGCCAGTTGACACCGGTCGACATCCGGACGTTCATATAGCCGACGAGGAAGCTCGAGAAGATGAACGTATCGCTGAGCAGGAAGATCCACATCATCGCCTTGCCCCAGGGGACCTGATAGGTCTGCCTGTCAGCGGACCAGTCGGCAACGAAAGTGCCTGAGGAGGCAGTGTGACCGTCTTGCGCCATGAGTCTTGAGTCCTTAAGTAATGTGTCCAGTAAAAGTGTTTCGGTCTAGGAAGTCAGCAGCAGTAAGAACAGCCCCGCCCAGACCAGCAACAGGAAGTGCCAGTAGGTGGCACACAGGCCGATCGTCTGACGAATGGCCGCCATCGCGAGCGTATTGGTTGCATCGAAATCCCGGCTGACTCGCGCAGCGGCTCGCGTGAGCACGAACAGCCCGCCGACGAGGTGCAGTGCATGCACCGCTGTCAGCAGTACGAAGAAGGTATAGGCGGCGTTGGAGCGTGTCATGACTTCCGGCCCGACGAGCTGCCAGGCATACATCTGGCCTGCAACGAAGACGAGCGTCAAAACGCAGGCAGCGACGAGCAGTGTGCGCATGTCGCTCACCGCCCTGCTGGCCGCGGCGCGGCGCGCCAGCTCCAGGCACAGGCTCGTCACGACGAGTACGCCGGTATTGATCCACAGCAGCATCGGCTCGCGAATTGGCATCCACGCTTCCATGACGCCCATCGCAATGCCGCCGTGGGCGGTGTCCATACGCATATAGTAGGCGCCGGTGAAGATTCCGAAGATGCTCGCGACGATGGCCAGAAAGCTCCACAGTGCGACGTGCGGCGCCGAAGAGAACAGTCCGCCGCTGTCATGCGAGCTGTCGACGACGCCCTGAACGAGCCAGGGCTTGTCCTGCAGCCGCTGAATGACGAACCATGCCACCGTCGCGGCGACGAGCATCATGATGAACAACAGGGTAAACACGATTCTGTCCTTAGCTTAGTTGTTGCCGATCCTAGTGAACACTGCCCGGATGTTCATCGCTCTTCGGCACGTTCTGGGGAATGAAGTCTTCCTTTGCGCCCGGAACGCTGAAGTCATAGGCCCAGCGATGAACGACGGGCAGACTGTGGCCCCAGTTGCCATGCTTCGCAGGCGTGTCCGGTGTCTGCCACTCGAGCGTCGTGGCGCGCCACGGATTCTCCGGCGCTTTCTTCCCGAAGCGCAGGCTCCAGAACAGGTTGATGAAGAAGACGAGCTGCGCGGCGGAGACAATGAATGCTGCGATCGTGATGGCCTCGTTGACGCTCGTGGCCGACTCCGGAATGAAGCCCGTCTCGCCGTAGAAGAAGTAGCGACGCGGCATGCCGAGCAGGCCGAGATAATGCATCGGCAGGAAGACACAGTAGCCGCCGAGGAAGGTCATCCAGAAATGGATCTTGCCAAGCGTCTCGTTGAGCATTTTGCCGCTCATTTTCGGGAACCAGTGATAGATCGCGCCGAAGATGACGAGGAACGGCGACAGGCCCATGACCATGTGGAAGTGGCCGATCACGAAGTAGGTATCCGACAGCGGCAGGTCGACCGTGACATTGCCGAGAAACAGCCCCGTCAGTCCGCCGTGGATGAAGGTGAAGATAAAGCCGATCGCCCAGAGCATCGGCAGCGAGAAATGAATGTCACCGCGCCACAGTGTGCAGGTCCAGTTGTAGACCTTGATCGCGGTCGGAATGGCAATGATCAGCGTGGTCGTGGCGAAAAAGAAACCGAAATACGGATTCATGCCACTGACGTACATGTGGTGCGCCCAGACCACGAAGCTCAGCGCGCCGATGGCCACGATAGCCCAGACCATCAGACGATAGCCGAATATGTTCTTGCGCGCGTGCACGCTCAGCAGGTCCGAGACGATGCCGAAAGCCGGCAGTGCGACGATGTAGACCTCAGGGTGCCCAAAGAACCAGAACAGATGCTGAAACAGGATCGGACTGCCGCCGCGCGTGTCAGTTGCTTCGCCGAGCGTCAGCAGCGCCGGCATGAAGAAGCTCGTCCCGATGACGCGGTCGAGCAGCATCATGATGGCTGCAACGAGCAGCGCGGGAAATGCGAGCAGGCCGAGTATCGTGGCTACGAAAATGCCCCAGATCGACAGCGGCATGCGCATCAGCGTCATACCGCGGCAGCGCGCCTGGAGGATCGTCGTGATGTAGTTCAGGCCGCCCATCGTGAAGGCGACGATGAACACGGCCAGCGAAAGCAGCATCAGGACGATGCCGCCATCCACGCCAGGCGTGCCCTCGGCAATCGCCTGCGGCGGATACAGCGTCCAGCCAGCGCCGGTGGCGCCGCCCGGCACGAAAAAGCTCGCCATCAGAATGATCACGGAGAGCAGAAACACCCAGACGCTGAGCATATTGAGAAACGGGAACACCATGTCCCGGCTGCCGCACATGAGCGGCACGAGGAAGTTACCGAACCCACCCAGGAACAGTGCCGTGAGCATATACACGACCATGATCATGCCGTGCATGGTCACGAACTGATAATAGGTATAGGGCGTGACGGCTTCGATTGCGCCGGGGAAGCCGATCTGCGTGCGGAACATCAGCGAAAGGATCAACGCAACGATGCCGGTAAAGATCGCGAGGCTGCCGTATTGAATGCCGATGACCTTATGGTCCTGGCTCCAGACGTATTTCGTCAGAAACGTATCCGGATCGTGATGATGTTGTTCGTGGTCGCGATCTGCGATTGCAACGTAAGCCATTTTAGAGAGTCCTCCCGGCGCCCGTGTCGGCTGACTGACCGCCTGTGCGCTGTTCCATTCCCAAAGTTCTCTTTGAGCCGTTTTCTTTAAAGCGTATTGATGTATGCAATGACGTCTTCGATCGCCTGATCGGTGATCAGGCTCGTCGAAATCATGTACATCTGATCGCCGTAAATGTCGTCTGCATGCCCGCCACGCACGCGATTCTTAAAATTGACGAGCTGATTGGCGAGATACCAGTCGCTCATGTTCGCCAGTCGCGGCGCGTTGGTGTTCCAGCGGCCCTCGCCTTCGTTGCCGTGGCAGACCGCACACGACTGGTAGAGCTCTGCACCGCGTGCGGCGTTGCCGGTGATCGTGGTCGCCGGCTCTGCGTCCGGCAGCGTTTCAATGTATGCAATGACGTTTTCCAGCGCCGCCGGCGTTGCGAGCGTACGCGCCATCGGCGCCATCTGCATGCCGGCAACGTCGTCCGCCGAAGCTCCGCGCAGGCCGTTTTGATAGTTGGCGATCTGCCGACGGATGTACCAGCCTTCCTGACCGGCGAGCTTCGGCGCATTGAGCGCCTGGTTGCCCTCGCCCTGGGCTCCGTGACAGGCAGCGCAGACACCGTACATCGCCGCACCGGCGGTCGCATTGCCGAGCGGGCGTGCCTGAGTCTGCGCGAAAGTCGGCTGCCCATTGAGCCAGGCTTCGAAATCTGCGCGCGGCTCGACGACGACCCTGCTGCGCATCGCAAAATGGCCGACGCCGCAATGTTCTTCACAGAGCACGTCATAAGTGCCGACTTCGGTCGGGCGGAACCACTGATACGTCACCATACCCGGCACGAGATCCATCTTCACACGGAATTGCGGGACAGTGAAGTTGTGCAGCACATCCGTCGAACGCAGCAGCACGTGTGCGTTCTCGTCGACCGGCAGATGAAGAATCGGCTGCATGATGAGAAGGTCGTCCTGGCCGGCAGGGTCTTCGGGGTCGATGCCAAACGGATTGTCGACCGACGCGTGACGGACCGCGACATCACCGAAGACGCCATCCTCACCGGGAAAGCGATAGCTCCAGTGCCACTGCTTGCCCATGGCCTCCACCTGGCGGGCGTCGTCAGGCACGTTGACGAAATCCGCCCAGGCGAACAGCCCGGGCGCCAGCATCGCGATGACACCGACTGTGGTGATCGACGTCAGTATGACCTCCAGGCGTGTATTCTCAGGATCGTAGTCGGCTTTATTGCCTTCTCGATGTCGGTACCTGAACAGGCAGTAAACGAGAAAAGCGTTGACGGCGACAAAGACAAACCCGGTCACCCAGAAAGTGATGTCGATGGTCAGGTCGATATCGTTCCATTGCGAGGCGAGCGGCGTAAGCTGCCATGGGCTCATGAAGTGAAACGCCAGCGACCCGATGACCAGCAGAACGATCGCAACGGCCAGAACAAATCCAGTCATACCCCAAATACCCTCATTGTCGGCAGGCGCTTGCCTGCGCTAATCGTGAATTCTTATTCGATGATGAACCTGCCGTTCATCAGGACAAAATGGCCGGGAAACGAGCAGAAATACGTGTAATCGCCGCCTGTTTCCAAACCCGAAATATCGAACGTCACCGACGTTTCCTCGCCGCCGCCGATCAGGGCGGTTGCGGCAATGATGCGCGCATCGCCGGCCGGCACATAGTTCGGCGGACCGGCAGACTGGCCGGCCTGTGCAACGGACTGATAATCACCCGTCTCGGTCAGTACCCAGTTATGGCCCATGATATTCGCAGCGAGCATTCCGATGTGCTTCAGTGTAACGGTAACCTCCGTACAGCTCGCGCTGACGGTCAGTTCGGACTGCACAAACTGAATCTGGTCATTGCCCTCGATGACGACGTTGCATTCCTGACCGTTGGCCTGACCGGCGAGCGCAGTCAGGAAAAGCGCGATGGCGCCCGGTTTCCATGTCATGGGGGAAATCTCCTCAAAATACAGCGCCAGCTGCGGGCACAGAGCCCGGCTGACGCCGCGAAATGGTAGCAGATCGGCACGACCGAGTAACCAGAAACCGGCCCGTTGCGGGAATTACGGATTTCATTGCGAGGGGCTCGCAGTGCCAGGCGCGACTAGGCACGGGATTCGAGGATCGCCTGCTCCGAAATGCGCTGCCACGGCGTCGAGGCGTCGCGAAAACCGCGATACGACTGCCATACCCGGGCGACGAGCGGGTCGCTCGCAGCAAGTTCCTCGATGACTTCCAGTGTCAGAGCTTCGAGACCGGCCAGCACGGTGGCGGGGAACTCCAGTACCTCGACATTCGGGTTGTCGAGCAGATCGCGCAGTGCGGTCGCGTTGCGGGCCATGTATTCCGCGGTCATATCGAGATTGACGGCCTGGCAGGCCACCGCGAGCGTCGCCTGCAGGTCGCCCGGCAGCGAGGCCCAGGCTTCGTCGTTGACGATGCACTCGAGCGTCGGGCCGGGCTCCTGCCAGCCGGGGTAATAGTAGTAGCGCGCTGCCTGATGCAGGCCGATTGCCATGTCGTTGTATGGACCGACCCATTCGGTGGCATCGATCGTTCCGGTCTGCAGCGCGGTGAATATTTCCCCGCCGGGCAGGCTTACCGGCGTGCCGCCGGCCCGGCTCAGCGCCTCGCCGCCGATGCCGGGAATGCGCATCTTCAGTCCCCGCAGATCGGCCATCGAATCGATACGGCGATTGAACCAGCCGCCCATCTGGACGCCTGTGTTGCCGCACGGGAACGGCATCAGATTGAATGGCGCATAAACTTCCCGGTACAACTCGAGTCCGCCGCCGTAGTAGAGCCAGCCGTTCATCTCGTGAGCCGACATCCCGAAAGGCACCGTACAGAAGAACTGTGCCGCCTCCGTCTGGCCGCGCCAGTAGTAGCCGGCGCCATGGCCGATCTCCGCGGTGCCGCGTGACACGGCGTCGAACACCTCGAACGCCGGTATCAGCTCGCCGGCGGCATAGACATCGAGCGTCAGGCGCCCGCCGGTCATAGCCTCGAGATAGCGGGCAAGCGTGTTGACGGCGGTGCCGAGTCCCGGAAAATTGGGTGGCCACGTTGTTACCATTTTCCAGCGGAACCGCTGCGTGGAGCTTTGCCCCGGCGTCGAGTCGGTATTGCCGGCGCAGGCGGTCAGGGCGGCAGCGCTGCCGAGGGTGGTGATGAGTTCGCGGCGTTTCATCATCGGTAAAGGCTCATGGCGTGGAGGCGGTACTAATAGCAGATCAGGCTGGCACAGGACAGATCCCCCAATTGGGCCGCCGGATCGATCCCACAATACGGGATTTTTGCGGCATATTCGTCGGCATCTATCCCACTATTCACGAATATTGGGCCAATATGGGCGGTATAGGATGGGAAGTCACGAAAGCAGTGCGTGAAGATCGATATATTATCGGAAGGTGCCATTGATAGCACTCATTCAGCGTGTTTCAAGCGCAAAAGTGGAGATTTCAGGACGAGCCGTGGCGGCGATCGATCGTGGCCTGCTGGCCCTGATCGGCGTGCAGCGCGGAGACGGGCGCGCGGAGGTGCTGCGGCTTGCCGAGCGCCTGCTGCAGTATCGCGTGTTTCCGGATGCCGACGGTCGGATGAACCTCGATCTGCGGGCCGTCGCCGGCGGTCTGCTGCTGGTCCCGCAGTTCACGCTGGCTGCCGATACGCACAAGGGCAACCGCCCCGGCTTTTCGCGCGCCGCGCCGCCGGCGCAGGGACGGCGCTGGTTCAACGCCCTGCTCAGCGAGTGTCGGGCCCGCCACGCACCGGTCGAGGCCGGCGAATTCGGGGCCGGGATGCAGGTCAGCCTGACAAACGACGGCCCGGTCACATTTTGGCTCGAAGTTACGCCCGGTGCCGGCTTGAGTTCCTGACGAATAGCGTATCATTGAGATCCAAATAACCTGTTACGGAGCGACAGATGGGACTCGGCGGAATAAGCATTTGGCAGCTGTTGATTATTCTTGCCATTGTCATTCTGATATTCGGCACGAAGCGGCTGAAAACCCTCGGCGGGGATCTCGGCGGGGCATTGAAGAGTTTTCGCAAGGCAATGGATACGGACGAGTCGAAGTCCGAAGACAAGGATGCAAAACAACTCGGCGACGAAACCAAAAAAGACGCTGAGTTTTCCGAAGCGAAGGATGAACAGCGCCAGCAAGGCTAGTCCGGGTCGCTGCGCGAAAGATCAATGTTCGACGTCGGATTCTCTGAACTCGTTTTGTTGTTCGTCATCGGTCTGCTGATACTCGGGCCGGAGCGACTGCCGCGCGTGGCGACACAACTCGGGCGCTGGATGGGAAAGGCGCGGCGTACGGCGCATCAGCTGCGTATGCAGCTCGAGCGTGAGATGACGATGAACGACATCATGCGCGACAGGAAGGAGCGAGAGCAACAGACGGCCGAAGCCGCCGCTGCGACCGATGCCTCTGCAGAGAAGAGCAGTGATCAGCACGAAGAGGACGCAAACGACTCCGGTCATCGCGATGCCGGCGCTGACGAAGCAGGCGTAGCGACACAGCCGGTTTCATCGCACGATGAACCATCCACTGCGACGGCGAGCGACGACGCCGGGCAGCGCCGCGCCTGACTGGGCTGACCGCGGGTGGCAGAGGACGACGACAAAGAGGAATTGGCGGAAGGTACGCTGATTTCGCATCTCGTCGAGTTGCGCCAGCGGCTCGTTTACGCGGTCGCTGCAATATTCGTCGTATTCATCGCGCTGGTGCCATTCGCGCAGGACGTATACACATTCGTCGCGCAGCCAATGATCGACTCGCTGCCGGAAGGCCAGCAAATGATCGCCACCGGCGTTGCGACGCCGTTCCTCACGCCGTTCAAGACGACGCTGCTTGCGGCGGTTTTCATCGCCATGCCAGTCGTCATCTACCAGGCCTGGCGCTTTGTGGCGCCCGGACTGTACCGCAGCGAAAAGCGCTTTGCCGTGCCGCTCGTTTTTTCGAGCATCGTGCTTTTCTACTGCGGTACGGCATTCGCCTATTTTCTGGTGTTCCCGCTCGTTTTCGAATTCTTCGCTTACGCAGTGCCGCAGGGTGTCGTACAGGCGCCGGACATCAACCAGTATCTCGATTTCGTGCTGACGATTTTCTTTGCCTTCGGACTGGCGTTCGAAGTCCCGATCGCCACGTTTATGCTCGTGTGGAGTCGGCTCGTGACGCTCCAGGCGCTCGGTAAGGTGCGGCCGTATATTTTTCTGGGCGCGTTCGTTGTCGGTATGTTCCTGACGCCGCCGGACATGATTTCGCAGACGTTGCTCGCGGTGCCGATGTATCTGCTCTATGAGGGCGGCATCATCATGTCCCGGATCATGCTCGCCGATCGATTTCGAGAGGAAGCGCAGACGGAAAGCGAAGATCAGGCTTAAGCGTTGCGTACAGTGAAGGACGAGAGAGCGACAATCAGGCGCGGGCAGACAACACGATCGAGGAGGCCGGTGCTTTGAGCGCCAACGCTGCGGCCGCAGCCGGGTCCGCGCAGGCGGAAGTTCTGGGACACCCGCGCGGACTGTGGACGCTGTTCCTGACGGAAATGTGGGAGCGTTTCAGCTACTACGGTATGCGAGCGCTGCTCGTCCTGTTCATGACAGACCAGCTCGTCAATGGCGGCCTCGCATTCAGCGATGTGACGGCGACTGCGATTTACGGGCTCTACACAGCTGCGGTGTATCTGGTCGCACTGCCAGGCGGCTGGATCGCAGACCGACTCTGGGGCGCTCAGCGGGCGCTCTACATTGGCGGCATCATCATTATGGCCGGGCACTTCGTGCTGGCCGTACCCGGCACGACGGCTTTCTTCGGCGGTCTGATACTCGTCGTGCTGGGTACCGGGCTGCTCAAGCCGAATATCAGCGCGACCGTCGGCGAGCTGTACGCGCCTGCAGATCCCCGGCGTGACGCCGGGTTCACGATCTTCTACATGGGCATCAATCTGGGCGCGTTTCTCGGGCCGATCGTGTGTGGCTGGCTGGCGCTGTACAACTGGCACTACGGATTCGCTGCCGCCGGTGTCGGCATGCTGTTCGGGCTCGTTCAATTCAGAGTATCGCGGTCATATCTGGGTGAGGCCGGTCTGCATACGGAGCATCCCGCGTCGCCGGAATACGCCCGCAAGGCATGGCTTGCGATCCTGGCGGGCATCGCGTTGTTCGGCATTGCTTATATTGCCGGCATCAGCGGGTGGGTCGTTTTCGATGCCGTCAGTATGTCCGATCTGATGACATACAGCGTTGTGATCGCCCTGACGGCCTATTTCGCATACGTATTCATCCTGGGCAGACTGACGTCACAGGAGCGTAACCGCGTCATCGTCATCATCGTGCTGGTTCTCGCCTGTGCGTTGTTCTGGTCGGGGTTCGAGCAGGCCGGCTCGTCACTGAACCTGTTTGCAGAACGTTACACGATTCGCGATTTCGGCTTATTCGAGGTTCCGGCTACCTGGTTCCAGTCGCTGAATCCGATTTTCATCATTGCGCTTGCACCGGTGTATTCGATGTTCTGGGTCGCTTTGGCGCGTCGCTTTCTGGAGCCTGCGGCGCCTGCCAAGTTTGCGCTCGGCCTCATCATCATGGGCCTGGGTTTCGTGGTCATGATACCAGCGGCGTATTTCGTCGCCGATGGTCAGCAGGTTTTACCCACCTGGCTGTTCTTCACCTACCTGCTGCACACGATGGGGGAGCTTGCACTGAGCCCGGTCGGCCTGAGCTCGATCACGAAACTTTCGCCGAAGCGTTTCGTCGGCCAGATGATGGGTATCTGGTTTATGTGCTCGGGCCTGGGCAACGTCATCGCCGGGCGCATCGCCGGTGAGCTGACCGGTGACGATCTCGGCGCGATACCTGGCGTTTATCTGCGAATCGTGATTATTACGGTGGGCTGCGGGCTGCTGCTGCTGCTGTTCTCCAGGCCGCTGAAGAAGCTCATGGGCGACGTACGCTAAGGATTCGGGATGCCGGGGACCGGGAGAGGAAGAATGAATCAGCCGATGTTGCCGCAGCTCACCGTGAAAGCCATCGCGCTCGGCATCGTCCTGTCGGCCATTCTGGCGGGCGCGAACGCCTATCTCGGCCTGTTTGCCGGTCTGACGGTGTCGGCGTCGATTCCCGCGGCGGTGATCTCGATGGCAGTGCTGCGAATGTTCAGGCAGTCGAACATTCTCGAGAACAATATCGTGCAGACGGCCGCTTCGGCCGGCGAGTCGATTGCAGCGGGCGTCATCTTTACGCTGCCGGCGCTGATTCTGCTGAACTACTGGGAAGTGTTCGACTATCTCTGGGTGACCATGATCGCCGGACTGGGCGGGTTGCTCGGCGTGCTGTTCACCGTCCCGCTGCGCCGGTCCCTGATCGTCGAGCAGCAGCTGACCTATCCGGAGGGCACGGCGACGGCCGAGGTGCTGCTTGTCGGCGATCGCGCCGGCCAGGGGAGCGACGGGGGTGTTCGCAGCCTTGCTGGCGCCGCCGCACTCGGCGCGATCGTCAAGCTGTCGGAAACGGGGCTGCGGTTGTGGCCGGGGACTGCCCAGGCGTCCACTTACGTGGGGCAAAGCGGCATTGCGTATGTCGGTACGAACCTTTCGCCGGCGCTGCTCGGTGTCGGGTACATCGTCGGGCTCAACATCGCGACGCTCGTTTTTCTCGGCGGGGCAATCGCCTGGTATATCGCGATTCCAATCTATTCCTCGCTTTTCGTGGGCAGTGATCCGGAACTCACCGCCCTGCTCGCAGGCGGTGCGCATTCCACCGATCTGGCATTTGCGATCTGGAACTCGAAGATTCGGTATCTCGGCGTC
>JASFSB010000006.1:0-14296 GCA_050114615.1 Gammaproteobacteria bacterium | reverse complement strand
TCGACAACGCTGCCGGGAAGGCGCAGCTGCGCCATCAGCTCATTGAGTTGCGCAAGCCGCGCTCTTTGTTCGTCGCCGTCGTCGCCGGCAAACTCAACGAGCAACACCGCTTCAGGATTGCCCCGCAAGGTCATGTCGACCGTCGCACGGAATGCAGGATTGGCGCGCGCCAGCGTGATCATCGTGCTGTCCACGAGCTCCACGGCGCTCGGATCCAGCTTCACGATGTCCTGCGTGAGATTCATCGCGTCGTAGAAGGTGGGGAAATGCACGACGCCGAGCACGCGCACGGCCGGCAATGGCGAGAGCCTGAGCTTAATACGGCTGAAGTAGCCGAGCGTGCCTTCCGAGCCAACCAGCACACTGGCAGGATTGAATGCGTCCGAATCGGCCATGTCGAGGTTGTAGCCCGCGACACGGCGCTGAACTTTGGGAACGCGCAAATCGATTTCTTCCCGCTCTCGTTCGTAGAGAGACCGGATGAAGGCGGCAAGCTCGCCGGAGCGACCTGAAGCAGCAGCCTGCTCGCCGAGCACGACACACTCGCCGCTCGTCAACAGCGCTTCGATCGCCAGGACGTTGTGAACCATGTTGCCGTAACGAATCGAGCGCGCACCACAGCTGTTGTTTGCGGTCATTCCGCCGATCGTTGCCTGTGCGGATGTCGAAACATCGACCGGAAACCACAGGCCGTGAGGCTTCAGCCACGCGTTGAGGCGATCGAGGACGATGCCGGGTTCGACCCAGACAGTGCGCGCCTGCTCGTCGAACTCGAGGATCTCGTCGAGGTACTTACTGTTGTCGATAACGAGCGCTTTGCCGACGGTCTGTCCGCACTGCGAAGATCCGGCGCCGCGCGGGAGCACCGCGGTGTCCAGCTCGCAGGCGATCTCGAAGGCCCTGGCCGCAGCCGCTCGTGACCTCGGAACCACCACACCGATTGGCTCGACCTGATAAATCGAGGCATCCGTCGAGTATCTGCCGCGAGAGAACTTATCGAACAGAACCTCGGCATCGACCTGCTCTCGCAGGGCGGCGGCTAACTTGTCACTGGCAGCAGACACAGGCGGATTATAGAGGTACGAGTGCAGCCAACGGAGTGCCTGGCTGTTATATTCCCACCTGCGACGCGTAGATGAAGGTCAGCTTTCATGCTCTTTCTCGTGGTGGGACTCGTGCTATTCCTGGGCATGCACTCGTTTTCGATCGTCGCGCCGCAGCTGCGAGATCGGCTTGCACTGCGTCTGGGACCGCTCTGGCAAATTGGATTCTCGATCGATTCTGCGCTTGGCCTGGGCCTGATCATTTACGGCTACGGGCTGGCGCGACTGGATCCCGTCGTGCTGTATACACCCCCGCCGATCCTGCGCTATGCGACGCTCGTGCTGATGGTCATCGCAATGCCCCTGCTGCTCGCCACCTATCTGCCCGGGCGCATCAGAGCTGCAGTGAAGCACCCGATGCTCGCGGCGGTCAAGGCGTGGGCGCTGGCGCATTTGCTCGCCAACGGCACACTGGCCGACGTGCTGTTGTTCGGGGGCTTTCTGATCTGGGCCGTCGCGGATCGCATTTCGATGAAACGGCGCATTCAGCGGGCGCTGCCGAGCCTGCCGGCCAGTCGCGCGAACGATTTCATCGTGATCATCGCAGGTGTCGCTTTGGCTGCTGCGTTCGTTCACGGCCTGCATACCTGGCTCATTGGCATACCGGTTGTTCTCCCATGACAGAATTTCGCAGCGGCAGACATTTTCTCCAGATTCCCGGACCGACCAACGTTCCCGACCGCGTGCTGCGCGCAATGGACCGCGCAGTCATCGATCATCGCGGGCCGGAATTCGCAGAGCTGGGCAAGGCAGTCCTCAGAGACGTTCGTTCGATATTCCGGACCGAGCACAACGTCATCATGTTTCCGGCTTCCGGGACCGGGGCGTGGGAGGCTGCGCTCGTCAATACGCTGTCGCCCGGTGACAAGGTACTGATGGCCGAGACCGGTCAGTTCGCCGCATTGTGGATACAGCTCGCGAAGCGCTTTGACCTCGTCCCGGACGTGATCGTGGGTGACTGGCGTCATGGGGCCGACGCCGCGACGATCGAGGCTCGCCTGCGCGAAGACAGGTCTGGCCACATCAAGGCGGTCTGCGTCGTTCACAATGAAACATCAACCGGCTGCGTTTCCGACATCGCAGCCGTCCGTGCGGCCATCGATGCAGCCAATCACCCGGCGCTGCTCATGGCAGACACCATATCGTCACTCGGTTCGATCGATTATCGGATGGACGAATGGGGTGTCGACGTGACCGTTGCCGGCTCGCAGAAGGGTCTCATGCTGCCGCCGGGTCTGTCGTTCAATGCGGTTTCGCCGCAAGCGCTGGCGGCTGCGGAAATCGCGAAGCTGCCGAGGAGCTTCTGGAGCTGGAATGAGCAGCTGGCTGCCAACGAAGCCGGATTCTTTCCCTACACGCCGGCCACTAATCTCGTATACGGTCTGAGGGAAGCCATTGCGATGCTGCACGAGGAAGGCCTCGATAACGTCTTTGCCAGGCATGCGAGACATGCAACCGCCACGCGCAGGGCCGTCGAGGCCTGGGGGCTCGAAATACTGTGCGCCGACCCGAAGGCTTACAGTAATTCGCTGACGGCGGTGCTGATGCCACAGGGCAGCAGCGCGGACAAGTTCCGCAGGATTGTGCTCGAGTCCTTCGACATGTCACTCGGCACCGGCCTCGGTCGCCTCGCCGACAAAGTGTTTCGTATCGGTCACCTCGGATACTTCAACGACCTGATGCTCGCCGGAACGCTGGTCGGTGTCGAAATGGGGCTCGCGCGAGCGGGTGTCGCCTATGAGCGCGGTGGCGTTCAGGCGGCCATCGACTATCTGGCAGCGAACTACCGTGGATGAAAGCACGGCCGTAGCGACGAATCCGATGCTGGCCCTCGTGGCCTTCGTCGGTGTCATCGTCATATTGCTGTTTTTGATAGCGCGCTGGCGCTGGCATGTATTTCTGGCCCTGCTCGTACCATTGATGCTGTTCGGCATCGTGCCTGGCGTCAGCCAGAACAACTTCATCGAAGCTTTCGAACGTGGCTTCGGCAATACGCTCGGGTCGATTGGCGTCGTCATCGTGCTCGGCTCGGTCATCGCCGAAGCGCTGCGACACACGGGCGCGATTGATACGATCACTCGAACGATGGTGAACGCGATTGGTCGCACGCGTATGCCGCTCGCGCTGACGCTCACCGGTTTCGTACTCGGAATCGCGATTTTTTCCGATGTCGCGTATGTCATTCTGAATCCACTGGTGCATTCCGCCGCCAAACTCATGGGTGTCACGATCAGTACGATGTCGATCGGGCTTGTCGGCTCATTGCAGCTCACGCACGCCATCGTTCCACCGACGCCGGGACCACTCGCCGCGGCGGCGCTGGCGGGCGCAGATATCGGCAAGACGATCATCTTCGGTGGCATCGCATGCTTCGCAGGCTCGATTGCGAGCTGGGTATGGGGTCAGTACGTCGTCGGGCCCAGGCTGGCGACGCTGCCCTCCGATGAGTTCGTTTCTGACACGATGCTGGATGGACCCGGGGACGCGAAGGCGCCTGGCGCCCTGGCCTCCTATGCGCCGATCGCCGTACCGATCATTCTGATTTCCGCCCAGAGTGTCACACGGCTGTTCTTACCGGAGGAGCACATCGTGCGCACCGGTCTGGCCTATCTCGGCTGGCCGGTCGTCGCGCTCTCGGTCGGCGTGTGGCTCGCGTTTCGGAATATCCGCGACGATGAGCAGCGCAAAGCCAGCCGCAATGGATGGATCGAGGAAGCGCTGCGCGTCTCGGCGATGATTCTCGTCGTGACCGGCCTGGGCGGTTCGCTCAGCGAGATACTCAGAAATACGCCGGCGGTCGACTTCATCAGCGGTGTTTTCGCGGACTACGGACTGCCTGCCATTCTGCTTCCTTTCGTCATCGGCATCATCGGCAACCTCATTACCGGGTCAACGACGGTCGGTGTAATCACGGCGGCATCGCTCGTTGCCCCGATGCTCGCTACCCTGGGTCTGTCGCCCGAAGCTGCGATGCTTGCCGGCGCCAGCGGATCGGTCATCATCAAGTACGTCAACAGCAGCTACTTCTGGGTCTGCACGTCGCTGAGCCGGCTACCGGTTAACGAGGCCATCGTCGGCTATGGCGGAGCCACGCTCGTCGGCGGTCTCGCCTCGTTCATCGCAGTCTGGGTCATGTGGGCTGCCGGCGTCATTTAGGCCTGAAATGAGCGGCAACTGGCAGGCAGATATCGCGGCTGGTCGAACGGTCATCATCGACGGCGGTACCGGCGCGGAACTGGAACGCCGTGGCGTTCCGGTCGATCCGGTATGCTGGCACGCAATGGCCGCACTGTCGCATCACGCAGAACTCGTCTCCGCACACGTCGATTTCATCAACGCCGGCGCAGACATCATTACGACCAACACGTTCGCGACGCATCGTTTCGTAATGCGCGCAGCCGGACATGAAGACGACTATGCGCGGGCAACCGAGGCCAGCGTGGCCGCGGCACGACGGGCAAGGACCGAAACCGGAATACCGGTTGAGATTGCCGGCTCCATGTCCTGCATGCCGCCCGCGTTCGACACGGCCAGGTATCCGGACGACAAGACTGCACGTACCTCGTACGTCAAGCATGCGCATATGCTCGCCGACCTCGGCGTCGACCTCATCGCACTGGAAATGATTCAGGATCTGCGCCACGGCGGCTGGGCACTCGATGCGGCAATCGCGACCGGACTGCCGGTCTGGCTCGGCTTCGCATGCCGCGCCGGTGCTACGGCACGTGAGGTCGTGTGCTTCGACTTTCCGGACACGAAGCTCGAAACCCTGCTGACCGGGCTGCTCGATCGTGAGCCTCAGCTCGTCAATATCATGCACACGCCGATTAAAGTCGTCCCGGCGGCGTTCGCATGCCTGCGCGCGCACTGGCAGGGCCGAGTCGGCGTATATACCGAAGTCGGCTCATTCGATGTGGTCAACCGCAGACGAACTGAGCGCATCTCGCCCAGCGAATTCGCCGCAGCGGCAAAAAACTGGATCGAACTGGGTGCCGTTGCCATCGGCGGATGCTGCGGCGCCACGCCATCGCACGTCGCGGCATTAACGGACGAGACGATTGCCGACGACCCGCCGCGCACCGAAGCTCGCGCCGATCGCTTTACGAATTAGACCCCGAAAGCGCCGTCAGAATCGTCCTTCGGTGCGGATATGCAGCGCCTGTCCGCAGTGCTTGCAATGCACGGCGTCGAACTCGTGTCTCATGAGCCCGCATGTCTCGCACTCGTAGCGAACCTTGTTGGGCCGAAAAATCGTCTGCACGAGCCGCAGAAACAGCGCCACACCTACGATCATGATGACGACCGCCAGTAGTCGACCCGTGCTGCCGACCAGCGTGATATCCCCGAACCCGGTCGTAGTCAGTGTCGTGATCGTGAAGTACATCGCGTCGACGTAATTGTTGATCGACGGATTGGCTTCCGCCTGCAGCACATAGACGACTGCCGTCACTACAAAAATGAACACGAGCAGATTGATCGTGCTGAATATGACCTCTTCGTTATGCGCGAAGAAGCGAGATCGGTGACGCATCCGTCGCGTAATTACATACGATCGCGCCAGTCGCATGGCACGCAGGACACGCAGAAACGCAAAATTGCCGATGAGGGCCGGCAACAGCAGAGAAACGATGATCGCAAGATCGACCACGGCCATCGGCTTTGTGATGAAGCCCAGTCTGTCGTCATCCGCGAGCACGCGAGAAGCGAATTCGAGCAGCAGCCAGGCCGCGATGACGTAATCCGCCAGTTCGATCCAGCGCTCGAACGGCATGAACGTCGTGACGACGAAGTAAGTGAGAATCATCACGTCCACGACGAGAATCACAAACCGACCCCGCAGTGCAGAATCGTCCGTGCCGTAGTAGAGTGCGCGGCACCAGGCAGTCAGGTCTTCGAGCATGTCACACAAGGCTCCTCACAGCGCGATAGAGACTCTACAGAAGAATCTGCCTGCTGACAGCATCCTGCTCGAAAACCAGGTCGGGCAGCGCTACGCCGTCGACTTCAGTGCCGAGCACCCGTGTCTCCCGGCGGCCGTCGTTCGTCCGGCATCCACTGAGGAGCTCAGCGCCGCACTGGCCATATGCAACGAGTTCGCTCAGCCCGTCGTGGTACAGGGCGGCATGTCGGGACTGTCCGGCGGGGCGACACCGCAGGCTGGAGAAATCTCGATCTCATTGGAGCGCATGAGCGGAATCGAAGAAATCGATCCTTTCGGCGGCACGGCAACCGTACTCGCAGGGACTCCGCTGCAGCTACTGCAGGAAGCTGCCAGTGATGCCGATATGCTGTTTCCGCTCGATCTCGGCGCGCGCGGTTCGTGCACCATCGGCGGGAACATCGCGACGAACGCGGGCGGGAATCAGGTCATTCGTTTCGGCATGATGCGTGCGCTCGTGCTGGGAATCGAGGCCGTACTGGCTGACGGCACCGTGGTCAGCTCGATGAACAAGATGCTCAAGAATAACGCCGGCTACGATCTCAAACAGTTATTCATCGGCAGTGAGGGGACGCTTGGCGTTGTCACCCGCGCGGTAGTGCGCCTGTTCCCGAGACAACCTGCGAAAGCGACTGCGATCTGCGCGGTGTCGGATTTCGATGCAATGCTTTCGCTCCTGCAGCTATTGAAGGCTGAGCTCAGCGGCGCGCTGAGTGCTTTCGAAGCAATGTGGGAATCCTATTTCGGTTATGTAGTCGAGCATGTCGACTCCATCAACGATCCGTTCGATCGGCGCCACCCCATCTACGTACTCGTCGAGACACACGGACGTCACGCCGATTCAGAACTCGAGCGGTTCGAGAATACGCTGGCGAGCGGGTTCGATCGCAGCATGCTCCTCGACGCTGTCGTCGCCCAGTCGGAAAAGGACCGGCAGGCATTCTGGAACATCCGCGATGCAATCGCCGAAATCACGCCCATGTTGCAGCCGATGCTGGCATTCGACGTCAGCATGCCCGTCGGCGAAATGCAGCGCTTTATCGCGGAAATCGACGAACAGTTAAGTTCGGGTTTCGCAAACGTGCGCACACTGCTGTTCGGGCATATCGGCGACAACAATCTGCACGTCAATGTAACGACCGGGCGGGCCGAGGATTTCAGAGCACTCTGCGATATCGTCTATGAGGCTACGGGCCGGCATGCCGGCTCCGTTTCGGCAGAGCACGGAGTCGGAGTGCTGCGAAAACCGTATCTGCACCTCTCGCGCAACCAGGCGGAGCTGGACCTCATGCGACGTCTGAAAGATGCGCTCGACCCACAGGGCATTCTCAACCGCGGGCGCATCTTCTCCTAATCGTCATCATCTTTTGCGCCGCCTGCGTCATCAGCACGTTCGATTTGCTCGAGGCGCTGCTGAATCTTTTTGAGCTTACGCTGACGATTATGTTCGCCTTCGAGCGTCAATAACCAGATAGCCACCAAAACGGCGCATCCGAGCAAAGTGAATACCCAAAACAGCGTGCCCATTGCCGGGCGATCTTAGCACGCGGGAAAAGCACGCTGACTGTACGCGAGCCTGACGGCACCTGCGCAGGCATCTGCTCGGACGAGTAGCTGGAACCGACGATGATCGTATGCGGCTGCTAAACTCGAAGGTATGGACGCTGTGCCGGCACTAACCACCGAAATGCTCGTGGTCCTCGGGATCGTCGTGCTTGCCGTGGGTCTCTTTGCGACTGAACTCGTGCGCGTCGATGTTGCAGCGGTCGCGATCATGACCCTGCTCGGCATACTGATATTTCTGCCCGGCCTCGACGGACTGCTCAGCGCCGACGTGCTGTTTTCCGGTTTATCCAGCAATGCCGTGGTGTCGATTATCGCCGTGATGATTCTCGGCCGGGGGCTCGACAAGACCGGCGTGATGGAACAGGTCGCCTGGGCGATTCTCCGGTACGGAGGTAAAACCGAGCGTCGCGTATCCGCACTGATTTCCGGCGCCGTGGGTCTGCTTTCGTCGTTCATGCAGAACGTCGGCGCCGCCGCACTGTTCGTGCCTGTATGTTCTCGTGTCGCAGCACGAACACACCTGCCAATGTCACGTCTGCTGATGCCCATGGGTTTCAGCGCGATCCTCGGCGGCACCATCACGATGGTCGGCTCGAGCCCGCTGATCATGCTCAACGACCTGCTGGACAATGCCAATCGATCCCTGCCTGCAGCAGAAACGATGGAGCATTTCGGATTGTTTGCAGTTGCCCCGATCGGCTTCGCGCTCGTTGCGCTGGGCATCGTGTATTTCATGACGATCGGAAGCGCCGTATTGCCGGACCGGGGCGACCGCAAGACCACTCGCGGCGGTGGAACAGTCCGCTACATGCGCTACATTCACGGCATCGACGCCGCAATACGAGAAGTTGAAGTTCCGCCGGACAGCCCGCTGATCGGACGCGATATCCGCAGCATTCAACGCGAATTCGACGTAAAAACCGTTGCTTCCAATTATGCGGGTAAGGTTCTCGTTTCGCCTCCAATGGACGCCCCGATTCTCGCACCGGCAACACTTGCAGTGATTGCCCAGCCGGACGCCTTAAAGAGATTTGCCGCCGCCGGCAATCTGACCATGCGGCCCAAACTGAAAGACTTTCGACATCTGCTCGCACGCGCCATTGCCGGAATCGCAGAAATCGTCATTCCACCGGATTCCAACGTCATCGGGAAAACGGTCCGCGAACTGCGCATGCGCATGACCTATGGCCTGAGCCTGCTGTCGATTCTGCGGGCGGGCAAGCCAATCACGACGCAGCTCCAGGATGTACCGTTCCAGGCGGGCGACACACTCATCTGCCATACGCGGTGGGAGCACCTTGCCGCTCTCGAGCAGGACCGGGATTTCGTCGTCGTCACGGTCGACTATCCCCGTGAGCCGCGCAGCGGCTACAAGGTTGCACTGGCGCTCGCCTTTTTTGCCGTCGCGATCGGCCTGATTCTGCTTACCGACGTGCTATTGCCGGTTGCGCTGATGACGGGCGCCGTCGGCATGATATTGTCCGGCGTCATCTCGATGGACGAAGCCTACCGCGCGGTCAGCTGGAAGACCGTCTTTCTGCTTGCGGGCTTACTGCCGCTCGGCCATGCCGTGGAAGCATCAGGCGCCGCGAGCTATCTCGCACAGCATGCGATTGCACAAATTGGTGATATGCCTGCCTGGGTTTTGCAGACGCTGCTCGCGGTGCTCGCAACATTGTTCACACTCGTCATTTCGAACGTCGGCGCAACAGTGTTGCTGGTTCCGATCGCCATCAACCTCGCGCTGAGCACCGGCGCAAGTCCGGCAATGTTTGCGTTGACCGTGGCGATCTCCACATCGAATTCGTTTCTGCTGCCAACGCACCAGGTCAACGCACTGATCTTCGGGCCCGGCGGCTATCGCGTAGCAGACTTCCTGCGCACTGGCAGCATCATGACCGTACTGTTTCTGGTCGTAACCCTGCTGACCCTGAATGTGGTTTTCTGAAGCAACGGGACAAGACACTGAACCCGACGCGATATCGATTCTGCCCGCTCTCCGGCCATCGACTCGAAGCCGCCCGGCGCGGCGGGCGGACGCGCCTCATATGCCCGGAGCCGGATTGCGGTTTCGTCCACTGGGACAACCCGACACCGGTCGTAGCCGCCATCGTCGAGCATGATGAGCATGTAGTCCTGGTTCGCAGCATCGGCAGGCCAGCGAACTGGTTCGGACTCGTTGCCGGCTTTCTCGAGCAGGCAGAGCATCCGGACGACGCCGTGCTGAGAGAGATCGACGAGGAAGTCGGGCTGACGCCGAGTCGCTGCAGCTTTCTGGGCAGTTATACGTTCGAACGCCTGAATCAGATCATCTTCGTTTATCATGCCGCGGTTCCGAGCCTCGACGTTCGCCTCGGCTACGATGAGCTCGAAGACTACAGGATCGTGCCGATCGCGGAACTCAGGCCGTGGGCACAGGGCACCGGCCCGGCCTTGCGCGACTGGCTGGCGAGCCGCGGTTACAGGCCGCCGGTGGTCGAATTCGGGGAGCACATATGACGTGCGCCTACATTTCCACGTTGAGAATCACATCGACCTGCGCTTCGCTCATCGTCACGGAAAATCGATTGATGCCTGGTGAGAAATGCGTGGTGAGATCCTCCAGGTTCACCCGTCCCCTGAATTGATGGCAGGGATTGCCTCGCCGGCTCGTAATAATCGATACGATAATGGGGCGCACCGCTTTATCATTCACCGAGGTGATATTCGCGCGCCGCACGAATTCCCGGTTACACAGTGTGATCGCCAGAGGTAACGCTCCCTCTCTCTGATTGATCTCGGCGTATACCACTTCGACTTCGAGATCGGGCAACGCGGCCAACGTCAGTGTCGGCAGTGCGCCGTCAGGCAGAGCTATCCTGGTATCGGCCGGTATCGAAGCATCGAATACGGTACCAACGTCCAATTCCGCGCGCTTACCGGGCAGAAATCCGGCAGGCCAGAGCACCAGAGACAGCGCCATAGACAATCCGTACCGATTGCTGCCCGCCTGATCATAGCCACCGCTCAGCGATATCTCCGTCCCGTCGATCGCCTCCACCGAAACGGCCATGATCTCCAGCTTACCGCCGCGACCGCCGACGTTGCTGCCGTCGACTCGCGATATTCTCAGATCCATCGGCGTGCCGGCCGGTATTACCGTGTGGCCGTCGACGATGACGTCCTTCCAGACGTTGCCTGGCACCAGACGACCCACTTTGAAACGCCTGGGATTCGACGTGATGCGCTCCTGCAACTCACCGAATATGACCGTGCCGCGCGGGATCGTGACCGCTTCGGACTGAGCAAACGATGTGGCCGCAAAGACGAATGAGCCCGATATCAGGGCGATTATTCTTATCATTGGAACTCCCTCAGCAGTGGCGGGGCGTCGGTGTCAATTTAACAAACCCACCGGACAATTACATTCGGCCGCCCCGACCCGACAGCGACTTGCATTCACTGCGATCGCCGCTAGCATCACGGAAAGCGCCGGGAAACAACAGGATTACGTAATGCCTTCCTTTGACATCGTGTCTGAAATCGACAAGCACGAACTGCGTAACGCCGTCGATCAGGCTAATCGAGAAGTTCAAAACCGATTTGATTTCAAAGGCTCCGAAGCCCGATTCGAGCTCAACGAACTCAACATCGTGATGTCCACGACGTCGGATTTTCAACTGAAACAGATGCTCGACATACTGATCCAGAAGGCGGCAAAGCGCGGCATCGACGTCGACGCCATCGAGACCGGCACGCCTGAGACTGCGCTGAATTCAGCAAAACAGAACGTGACGATCCGTCACGGAATCGACACAGACACGGCGCGCAGCATCGTGAAGATCATCAAGAACGCAAAGCTGAAAGTACAGGCAGCGATCCAGGGCGAACAGGTCCGCGTCACCGGTAAGAAGCGCGACGATCTGCAGAAGGTCATTGCGTTGCTGAAGGACACGGAAGGGCTGGGCCTGCCCCTGCAATTCAACAACTTCCGCGACTGAGGCAGCGCGCCGGAAGGCGCTGAAGATCCATGTCCGAAAACGGCCAGACGTGGGGGCCGTTAGTCGTTATCTTTGACGTATGAACCTGCGCGACGACGACTGCTATCTGGCGCTCAAGGCACGCGACGTGCGCTTTGACGGGCAGTTCTTTACATGCGTCACATCGACCGGAATCTATTGCCGCCCGGTCTGCCCGGCACGCACGCCAAAGCGCGCCAATTGTACGTTCGTCGCTTCGGCGGCGGCAGCCGAAGATGCCGGCTATCGGCCGTGCCTGCGGTGCCGTCCCGAGGCAGCACCCGGCTCTCCCGAGTGGCTCGGCAGCGAATCGACCGTACACCGGGCGCTGCGAATCATCGACGAGTCGACCGCGCACGAACTGTCGCTCGACGACGTGAGCAGGGAACTGGGGATCTCGGCGCGTCAATTACGACGACTGTTCGCAGAATCACTCGGGACGAGCCCCAAATCCGTTCTGCAAACGAAACGAATCCAGCTGGCGCGGCAACTGCTCGTGGAGACCAGCCTGCCTCTGGCTCAGGTGGCGATGGCGGCCGGCTTCGGCAGCATTCGACGATTCAACTCCGCCGTCAGGAAGTCGTTCGACATGACTCCGAGCTCACTGCGTCGCAGGCATGGCAGCTCGCGCGGGAAACCGGCCAGTGGCGGGGCTGTGCGCCTGCATCTCGATTATCGCCCGCCATTCGCCTGGGAGCCGTTGCTGGCGCATTTCTCGTCCCGCGGAATTCACCGTCTCGAAGCGGCGAATGGCACCTATATTCGCTGTGTCAGGGTCGGTGAGGCACGTGGCCGGGTCCGAATCACGCATGAGCCGGAACGGCATCGCGTTTGCGTCGCATTCCTGCTCGACAGGAACGTCGACCTCACGCAGGCTGCCAGCAGGGTTCGGGATTTACTCGATCTCGATGCCTCACCGCAGGCAATCGCAGCGCATCTCGGCCGTGACGCCCGCTTACGCAGTATCGTCAACGCAAATCCTGGGCTGCGCTTTCCGGGTGCCTGGAGCGTATTCGAAATGCTCGTACGCGCAATCGTCGGCCAGCAGGTTTCGGTGCCGGCTGCGCGCACCGTGCTCGGGCGGATCGTCGAAGCGCTTGGTGAACCAGTCACAGCGGCAGATCCTGAGCCTGCATTGCCGGACCGACTATTCCCGGAACCCGAAGCACTGGCTGGCGAATCGATGCAGCCGTTCGGACTGAACACAGCACGGGCGGAGACGCTCAATCGGGTTGCCGCCGAGTTCGCTGCTGACCCGCGATTCGTTCATGCCGGGATGCCGGCGGAGGTCGCCAGAAAACGGTTGCTGGCACTCAGGGGCATCGGCCCGTGGACAGCCGAGTATGTCATCCTGCGCGCTCTGCGCTATCCGGATGCGTTCCCGGCGGCCGATCTCGGCGGCATGAAAGCCGCTGGCGTGGACAAACCCCGTGACCTCGCCGCACTCGCCGAAAGCTGGCGCCCGTGGCGCGGCTATGCCCTGCTGTATCTGTGGAAATCACTGGAGCCGAAAATATGAGTGGCACACGACTCAGTATCGATGAGCTCGATACGCCCGTCGGGACTTTGCGGCTGCAATTCGATTCTGACGGCCTGCACGCTGTAACCATCGTCGCCGGCCGGCGGAACGAAGTGCATTCGGCCGCGGGGCGCAGCGCTCGGTATCCGTACGCGGACGCATTCAAACGCTATTTTGCCGGGGACATCGACGCACTCACGACGTTGCCGATAGTGCTGCGGGGTACGGACTTTCAACAGCGTGTATGGGGCGCGCTGCGCAGAATTCCTCCAGGCACGACGCAGTCATATGCTGAACTCGCCGCCGGTATCGGTAATCGAAAAGCCGTGCGTGCCGTGGGATCCGCGAACGGTCGCAATCCGCTATGCGTCGTCGTACCGTGTCATCGAGTCATCGGCGCCGATGGCTCCCTTGGCGGCTTCAGTGCGGGACTCGAGGTAAAACGCTGGTTGCTGCAGCATGAAGGCGCGGCGTTCAAAGCCTGAAACGGATACGCTTATCGATTTCCTCGATGAGCTCATGCGATTCCTTCAGCCCTTTGCCCGTCAGTTCGCGATAAAGCCTGATCGCCTCGACCTTGTTCCCGGCACGCACCCTGGCGAGCACTTCGTCAGGCACACCGACCGTCGGATCCCACTTGAGCTTGAAGTGCTCCGTCAGCATCGTGAGCTTTCGGTCGATCCGCGACAAATTGCCGTCACGCGCCGGCGCCGACATGCGGCCAAGAACGAATCCGACCAGCAGCGCCGCGAGCAGCCAGAACGGGAATTGCTCGATCATATCGCTTCCCCTGGCGAATACAGTTCTCGAATGCGCCCACGATCAGATCGCGACAGGCCTGTTTGCCTGTGAATATCATCGCGCGTTACGAGGCTACGCCGATAGCGCATGAAGTACTCCTCGATATCGCCACCGAAACCGAATGCATACATGATGTCTGCGTAATCGGCCGTATGAGGAAGACCCAATGCGTGCCCGAGCTCATGCAGGCAGGTCAGATAGACGATCGCCTCCCGAAACAACGCATCTCCGGCTGCCCGGCGCGCGATGACCGGGCCGAGCGCCTGAGTATCCGGACGCACGAATACGGCTGCGCCGCGCCTGCCGTTTACGAACAGTGACACCATCTCACCGTACTGGCCGCCTCCGGGCTGCACGAAGCGAATCCTGA
>JASFSB010000005.1:0-14396 GCA_050114615.1 Gammaproteobacteria bacterium | reverse complement strand
AACCAGATCGCGACGTATCGCCTCCGGCCCATTGTCGGAAATGAAAACGATCAGCGTGTTGTCCAGTTCGTTGCGGCCGTCGAGATACGCGATGAACTCACCGATGTAACGATCGAGATCGCTGACCATCGCCGCATAGATTTCCATTTTGCGTGCCTCGACACGCCGTTCCTCGTCGCTCAGTTCGTTCCAGCGGGGCTGGCCTTCGACGAGCGGCTGACCTGGAAAATCCTCATCCACGATGCCGAGTTCCTTCGAACGCGCGAGTCTTGCATCGTAAAGCGCTTCGTAACCATCGTCGTACCAGCCTTCGAATCGGGCGATGGAATCCGGTGGCGCCTGCAGCGGCCAGTGCGGAGCGGTATAGGCCAGATAGGCAAAAAACGGCTGATCGTCAGCTCGGTCGGTCTCGAGATATTCGATCATCCGCTCCGTATAGAAGCGCGATGAGTAGAAATCGTCGTCGACCGTCGTCATCTCCTCGCCGTCCCGATACGGCGCGAGTCCCGGGCCGTCCCAGGACAGGCCCCCGAGGTGCGCCGCGCCATCGATGGAGACGAACGACCGCTCGAAACCCCGCGCCCGCGGCCCGGTTTCGACATCTCGGCCCAGGTGCCACTTGCCGGTCATATAGGTGTGATAGCCGGCGTCTTTCATCAGATTCGCGAGACTCGCGACGCGAAAATTCAGATGCGCAGCGTAGGCCGATGATGCGGCCTGCAGCGGATGCCGCGAGGGCGACATGACGCCAAGGCCCGCAATGTGACTGTCAGTACCCGACATCAGCATCGCACGCGTCGGCGAACAGGCCATATTCGCGTAAAACTGCATCAGCATCATGCCGCCTGATGCAAGACGGTCGATATTCGGCGTCGGTATTTCGCTCCCGAATGCACCGACATCGGAGAACCCGAGATCATCGGCCACGATCAGCACGATATTCGGGCGTTCGGTCATCGGGTCCGCCGTGCGTACCTGGGTCGCGGCGGGCGAATCGCCCGGAACCGCAGTGTCAGCAGACGGGGTTTCGCCGCCGCAGGCGGCGACCACCAGTGATACGCTCAGCGCGGAGAAAACCCGCAGGCACGACACGCCGCCACAGCGCGCCGCGTTCACTGATCGGTGCCTTGCCCCTTGCCGTCCGTGCGGCCCAGCTTCGATCCGTCAGCAAGCTCGACTCCGACGTAGAGCCCGCCCTGACTGCCGTCATTGAGCGTAATGGCGTTATTCAGCGGATTCGCATAGACGACGACCTGGTCGCCGACGCGCAGGGAATTGCGCTTCCAGCCCTGATTGACGAGTATGTTGGGTGCGGTCATCTCGATCGTCCAAAGCCCGTCCGGGCCTTCTGAAGCGTCGCCATCGACCTTGAATGAGGCATGCGGATTGATCCAGCGCACCTGCGTAATCCGGCCTTCGATACGCACGACACGTGAATCGTCGAAAGCGGCCGTCGAATGATGCGCATTCGCCGCGCCGCCGGACAGCAGAAATGAGGCCGCCATCGCCACGATGACAGCCGCGGTTGCGACCATCAGTTCGACTGACCGCCGCACCGGTGGCCGCAAACGTGCGGATTCGAAAGTTTTCATTATCAAGCTCCTGCTGTTCGTTCGACTCACCGGGTGAGCCCTTCCTGCCCGGCCTGAGTGCTGGGAAGATTATCGTTCAGGTCCGGCAGACATTCGACCTCACCGATATCCGTGTAATCGACCCGGAGCCAGCGCTTCGTATTGCGCCACTCTCCGACCCAGTTGACCGGATCGGTCATGATGTATTCGATCTCGAGCATCTCGCCATCGGCGACGAGCCGCATGCGCTCCTGCACTCGAAACTCCTCCGAGATCGGGATGCCGGTATCGATGAAATGGTTGTAGGTTTCAATGTACCGTGTATTGACCACGAGCTCATCGTCTTCCCAGTGACCGATCGACTCGCCGTTGTACGTATATATGACCAGATCCGGATCAGAATATTCGCGGCCGTCGAGAAAAATCTGCCGGAAGCTGTTATTGAAGTTCGACACCATGTAGATGACGGTCGGCAACTGAACGAAAGCGATCGGCCAGACGCGCGTCATGATCATCGGGATACCGGCCGGAAAACACTGCCCGATTGCATCGCGATACGGACGGCCTTCCGCGCGAGCCCGCTGCCCTTCCTCGAAATCCAGTTTCGCCTGGCCGATGAACTCCGGGTAGGGCGGGCCGAACATGAACTTCACGAAGCCCTCGCTGAGGTCGACGAACCAGGTGCCGGTAATATCAAATGGCGGCGCCGGGCGCTCCTGAGCGAGGTTCTCCGGCGCCAAAGCACCGAGCTGACCGGGATGTTCGGGAATCAGCCGACTCATCGCTTCGCGGCGCGCGTCGGCATCGAGCGGGGGCTCTTCCTGCGCCCAGACGCTGCCGCACAGCATGCCTGCCGCTATCGACAATACCAATCTCATCGCGTAGCCCCCGATTCTGACGCTTTGCAAAACCAAAATGTATCACAGGCCGGGGCGCCCGTTCAGGCCGCAGGAGCACGGCCGGAGAGCAGCTGGCTGGCTCAGCCGGCTTCAGGGACCTCGAATGATCCCGTCGTTGCGAATTCGTCCACGTCTTCGTGCACCACGAGATTGCGTCCGGCTTGTTTCGCGGCATAAAGCGATTCGTCAGCCTGCTGAATCAGGCCGGAAAGCGTGCGCGCGCCGTTCGGCCTGACGGCCGCCGAGCCGACACTGACCGTTATGCAGTCGGCCACGTCGGAGCCTGGATGCGCGATCGCTTCCTGCTGGACGGCCGAGCGGATGCGCTCAGCGACCTCGCAGGGTTCCGCCGCGTTCGGACCGTACAGAACGAGCACGAACTCCTCGCCGCCATACCGGGCCGAAAAGTCGAGCGGCCGCCGCGCGGCGCGGTCGATGATCCGCGCAACCTGCCGTATGCATTGATCGCCCGCCTGGTGACCTTTCGCATCGTTGTAGGCTTTGAAACAATCGATATCGACGAACAGCAGCTGCAGGCGTTCCCCGTCGCGACGGGCCTGGTTCCACACCATTCGTGCGAGCTCGTCGAACTTGCGTCTGTTGTAGAGCCCGGTCAGACCGTCACGTTCGGCTATCTCGTTCAGGAAGCGATTCTCGAGAAAGTTTCTGCGCGACAGACGCTCGACTCGCCATGACGAAATGACTGTCATCAGCGAGGTGACGAAGATCACCGCACCGGCAAAGATGAGGCTCTCGCGCGGCACACCGTAGACGATGCCAACGGCCAGGAACGCGATCACGAGCCCCGTGGCAACGAATGCGACCACGCGACCCAGCAGGCCGAGAAACAGACACGTGTAACACACGACGAGAACGTCGCCCATCTGGAACTGTGTCTGACCGGCGCTCGCCATGATCGCGCTGATCGTCATGACGCTGATACCGAGCGTCAGCGCCGCTCCGGCAACGATCGACTGATAGTACCTGCGCAGCGGTTGGAGCTCGATAGCGAGCATGATCGCGACAAGAGCAGGTCCGGCGATGCCCAGACGGAGAAATATGATCGCACTGAGCGATGCACCCGGCGCCGGTGCCATTTGCCCAAAGACGTTCATGGCCGTGATGATCGCGACGAGCGCCAGATAGATCGCCGTTGCGATCATGGCGCCAACGGCATGGATGTTAGCGTACTCGCGACGGAACTGATGCTCGAGCGCCGGGAATCGCTGGAACATGTCCATGCCGGAGGCGACGCTCGCACCGGCATTGGCGAATGCATCTCTGAGTTCCCTGGCTTCCTGCGCGCTCACGCAGCCCTCCGCTTCCGAACGAGCCCGCGAACAGTCTCACACGCCTGCGCCCGGCACTACCAACGGGTGCACAAATCAGATGACAATTCCCGCTTAAGAATCTGGGAAATCTGCCGAAAAGTCTGCTTCGAATCCGCCCCGCGATCGGGTCCGAATCGACCGAAAACAGCCGTAACAAATCCGTGATAAATTCGTGCTTGCAGGATCGGCTTAGCCGGTTATGATCGAGCCTCCCACCGGGCTCAGGAACGACGATGACCGACGAAAAAAACGTTTCGCCTGCCACCGAACAACCTGAGCCGACCGAAGACGACCCTGCTGAAGCGCACGGGGCCCGCTTAGCCGGCACCGCTCAGTCCTTGACCGACTTCTTCGACCAGATGGACCGCGCATCGTTCAAGCGGGCGCTCGCGAACCGCGATGCATTTCGGGATACCGTCGTCCCGGCGAAGTTCCAGCGCCGCTGATCGAATTCACAATTCCGCCTCGAACCAGCGCTATTGCAATAGCCTGTACACGAAACTGCAACGAAAGCTTAATTAACTGCTCTTAGGCTGCTGATTTAATTAGTAGTCAAACGGTTATGCCCGTGAGCCAGAAATTCAGCACGGTCTGGATCTCCGACATCCACCTCGGAACACGTGCCTGCCGCGTCGACATGCTCATCGACTTTCTCGACAACACCCAGTGCGACAAGCTCTACCTGGTAGGCGATATCGTCGATCTGGAACGACTGCGAAGCAGCTTCTACTGGCCGCCGGCCCATACGAAGGTGCTGCGGAAACTGCTGAAAAAATGTCAGCAGGGCACGGAAGTCATCTATATCCCTGGTAATCACGACGACGAGTTCCGCAGCTTTGCCGGACAGCGGCTCGGCCCGATCGAGGTGCGACGCCGCGACATCCACGTCACACAGGAAGGAAAACGGTTGCTGATCCTGCACGGCGATGAGTTCGACCGACTCATCAGGACGCCTTCGCTGGCGAACATCGCCGGCAGCATCGTGTATCGTGGCCTGCTCGTTCTCAATCGGCTCATGCACTGGTGGCATGAGGTTCGCGGCCTGCCATACTGGTCGCTGGCGCAGCACGTCAAGTCACGCCTCGGCAAAGCCGTCCGCTACGTACAAAACTTCCAGAACGCATGCGTCAGAGCGGCGCAGGGCGAACAGGTCGACGGCGTCGTCTGTGGTCACATTCACCAGGCAGCCATCATCGAAGAAAACGGCTTTACGTACTGCAATGACGGTGACTGGGTCGAAAGCTGCACGGCGGTTGTCGAGCGCGAAGACGGTACGCTGGAGCTTCTCACCTGGAGCAGCGCATCCGATGCGCTCCGGAATGAGCCGGTTCCGTTGCGCGACGCGGCCTGACACGCTCGGTTACGGCGCATGCGCCGCAGCTGCTACACTGCGCGGCGTCCCAGTCGCGCGCACGGGCGCAGCGCCGAATCGAATCGATGGCAAATCCGCAAAATACCGGTCTGCGTCGCATCGCCAATGCAACCTGGTTTTCGATGGCAGGCCTGCGCGCAGCCTGGGTCAACGAAGCCGCGTTTCGCCAGGAATGCATGCTCACGATCGTTTTGGCGCCGCTGGGGATCTGGCTCGGTCAAAACGCCGTCGAACGCATTCTGCTCGTAGGCAGCTGCCTGCTCGTCATCGTCGTCGAGTTACTCAATTCCGGCATCGAAGCCGTCGTCGACAGAGTCGGTACAGACCGCCACAAGCTGTCCGGGCGCGCGAAGGATCTCGGCTCAGCAGCGGTCTTTGTAAGTCTCGTGATCGTCGCGCTGGTCTGGACTCTGATCGGCTGGGAACGCTTTCACTGAAACGCCGCCATTGCCGATCAACCTATCCAAAACGCGACGCCGAGGCTCACAAATGCGAGCGTGCCGCCGAGCACTGCACCGGCCACGACGTCGGTCGGATAATGCAGACCGAGCACGACGCGTGACAGCGCAACAAGCGTCGTAAACGTCAGCAGCAGCGCTGCCCATTCAGGAAAGTAACTCGCCGTCACGATCGTAAAGGCGACTGCATGCAGTGTATGTCCCGACGGAAAGCTATAACGATCCAGCGGCGCTGATGCACATGATATGCCCGAATGCGTGATGTACGGCCGTTCGCGCACGGCACGCGGCTTGATGTATTTATAGAGACTGAGATTGACGGCGCCCAGCAGGATCAGATGCACGACGGCCGTCCAGGCAGTGCTTCCGTACATCAGCGGCAGGGCCGGAATCAGGCTGTACCAGAGCCAGCCGTCACCGAGCCAGCTGACCACACGAAACAGCCCTCGAATGAGGGCATATCCGCTCGACCGATTAATGTACCGCGTGAGGCGGAACTCGGCCTGATCGATACGCCCGAAAGCTTCATGTGGTTGCATGCCAGCTTAGCTTCGGTCCGGAACGTTGCAGCCGGATTACGGTTTCGTGAAGCTTTTTTGCCATTGGCAAGCGCCCCGGGCAAACGCTATTGAGTGCGTCGATCTTTGTGAAGCAACAAACGTGCCAAGCCCGGCAAGCGTGTCATTGCCCCGCTTTGAACGTTTTCGCGAATGATTTCTGCGCTCACTTTGCACGGACGACGTGCACGAACACCACGCTGCGCCTCAGGCTGGTGCAACATGCGCTACGGCGGCGAAATCCTCCTGTTGCCGAAACGCGCGGATATGAACGAAGATGCGCTGTCATCGGATTTACTGACCAGCAACTATGTCCCCTTTTCGACTGCTCATGCCCCAGGCATCCCAGCTACTGCGCGATGGCTATGGGCCGGGCGATTTTCGCCGCGACGCATTCGGCGCAGTGACCGCAGCGGTTGTCGCCCTCCCTTTGGCGCTTGCGTTCGGCGTTGCATCCGGAGCCGGCGCAATTGCCGGGCTCTACGGTGCAATCGCTACGGGTTTGTTTGCGTCGCTATTCGGTGGCACCAGGACGCAGATTTCCGGTCCCACGGGCCCGATGACGGTCGTTATGGGCGCAATCATTGCGACGCACGCCGACAGCATGCCCGAAGCGTTTACCATCGTGATGCTCGGCGGCGTTTTACAGATGTTGTTCGGACTGCTGCGAGTTGGCAGCTATGTGACGTATACGCCCGTATCCGTCGTCTCCGGATTCATGAGCGGTGTCGGCGTCATTATCATTGCACTGCAGTCATTGCCGTTTATCGGCCAGCCGTCGGCGTCCAATGGCGTGATCGGCACATTGACCGGAATGTCTCAGCTGCGACTCCAGGACATCGAATGGCTGACCTTTGGATTCTCCTGTGCCGCGCTGGCACTGATCGTCTACTGGCCAAAGCGCCTCGGCGATTTCGTGCCGGCACCGCTTGGCGTACTGGTTATCGGCACTGTCGTCGCAGCCCTGTTCCTCGACCAGTTGCCGCTCATCGGCGCCATTCCGTCGGCCCTGCCGAATTTCTCGATGCCGGACGTTTCCGGCAGCACGATCGCGCAAATGCTCCAGCCGGCATTTATTCTCGCCCTGCTCGGATCCATCGACAGCCTGCTGACGTCACTCGTCGCAGACTCGGTAACGAAAACGCAGCACGATTCGGACAGAGAACTGTTCGGTCAGGGCATCGGCAATATCGCAGCGGGACTGCTGGGCGCCATCCCCGGCGCCGGAGCGACGATGCGAACCGTCGTCAATATCCGTGCCGGCGGCCATACGCCGATATCCGGCATCCTGCACGCCTGCATATTACTCGCGCTCGTGCTCGGACTCGGGCCTGTCGTTTCTCTCGTGCCGCACGCCGTACTGGCAGCGATTCTGATGAAAGTCGGCTGGGACATTATCGACTGGGGATACCTCAGCCGCATACGACGGGCGCCAAAGGAAAAGGTCACGGTCATGCTGACCACTTTCGCACTAACCGTCTTCGTCGATCTGATAACGGCCGTTGCCGTTGGCATCGTAATGGCGAGCTTTGTCAATTCACGCGGACTCGCACGCGTACAACTTCAGGGCTTGCGGCGAACGACCGACTTCAATGCGCTGACCGATCTGAGTGAGGAAGAAAGGGCTTTGCTTCGGACTGTCGAAGGACGCGTCCTGCTGACTCTGCTCGAGGGATCCTTTTCTTATGCCTCGGCGCGAATCCTCGCGCAGAAAGACGATCACTTCGCTTCGAGCGATGTTGTAATCTACGATTTCTCGCGAGCGGGCTACGTCGATCCCAGCGCCGCCCTGGCCATCGACGAAATGATCGAGCTGTCGCAGCGAAGCGGCCATATCGTGATCATTTGCGGCTTACAGCCCCACGTGATGCGCGCGCTGGACGGCATGGGCGTACTCGAGCGAGTGCCGGAGTCGCAGCGGTTCGACTCGCGCCGAGCTGCAATCGAGGCTGCCGTGGCGCACTGCAGGTGAGACACCATGAATCTGAACGAAGCGCATGGCCCTTCCGACGTCATCGAATTCTGGTTCGAAGAGAACGACCATTCCCGCTGGTTCAAAAGAGACGCCGATTTCGATGCGCTGATCAGCGACTGGTTCGGCGATCTGCACGAGCGAGCCAGCCGCTGTGAGCTGTATGGCTGGCGCGATACGCCGCAGGGCCGACTGGCCGAGATCATCGTACTCGATCAGTTCTCCCGCAATATTCACCGCGAGAAAGCGGCAGCATTCGCAAGTGATCCACTGGCGCTGGCGCTGGCGCAGGAAGCCATCGCCGCGGGCGCAGATCGGAATCTCGAACCGCCGCAGCGGAGTTTCCTGTACATGCCGTTCATGCACAGCGAATCTCTGGCGATCCATGATGTGGCGACGGAACTGTTTGCGCGCAACGGCGATCCCACGGTCCAGGAATTCGAACGTAAACACAGAGCTATCATCGAGCGCTTCGGCCGGTATCCGCATCGCAATGCCGCGCTCGGCCGGCGATCGACGGCGCAAGAGCTGGTGTTTCTGACTGAGCCCGATTCTTCGTTTTAGACCGCGCTCGTTAGCCGGGGCAGATACCGGGCGAGCGTCGCTGCGCGGGCGATGTAGCTGACCCACAGCGCCGCCCACAGACCGTGATTTCCGAAGGGCGTCAGCAACCACCAGGCCAGCAGATAGATACCGGTCGCCGCCAGCATCGCGTTACGCATCTCGCGAGCATGTGTGGCGCCGATGAATATCCCATCGAGCTGGAACGACCACACGCCGAGCAGCGGCGCACATGCCGCCCATGGCAGAAAAGTTCGTGCCGCGGCGCGCGCCTCGCTGTCGACCGTCAGTGCATCGATGAAGTATCCGCCACCAACCCAGAGCACGACGACGATGATCGTCGCCGTGCCCGCTGCCCAGACCGTGGTCAGCCGCATCGCGCGCAGCAGCGTATCGCGCTCCTGCGCGCCAATCGCGCGGCCGACGAGCGCCTCTGCAGCAAAAGCGAGACCGTCCAGAAAAAAGGCACTGACGGAATTGAATTGCATGAGCACGGCGTTGGCTGCAAGCACGACATCGCCAGCGGCAGCGCCTCGGGACATGAACCACACGAATACGAACACGAGCGCGAGGGAGCGGATCATGATGTCGGTATTGACAGCAACCGTTCTGCGCAGCTTCTCCGGCTCCAGCCAGGCAGCGAGGTCGATGCGCAAGCGGCCAAACACACGCGCAAGCCTCATAGCCAGAATGACACCGACGACGACTGCGATGCACTCTGCCAGCAGGGTTCCGACTGCTACGCCGCGAACGTCCCATCCGAAACCGAGCACGAACACAGCATCGAGCAACATGTTCGAGATATTGAGAACGAGCTGGAGCACCAGGCCGATGTCGGTACGCCCCAGGCCGATGAACCAGCCAAGCAGCGCATAGTTTGCCAGCGTCGCAGGGGCGGCCCAGATTCGAATATCGAAATACGCGGCAGCCAGCGACTCGACCTGCTCACTGCCCTCGAGCAGCATGAACGCCGTTGCGCGGACAGGCCACTGCAAAACAATCAGTGCACAGCCGGCGCCAGCGGCAATCAGCAGCGCGCGACCCAGTGAGCCGAGAATCTCCACGTCGTTTTTCTGTCCCAGCGCCTGTGCAGTAAGACCTGTCGTGCCCATACGGAGAAAGCCGAAGGCCCAGAATACGAAGGAAAAAATCAGGGCGCCGACTGCAACGGCACCGATATAGGCCGGGTCGGGAATACGTCCGACAACTGCCGTATCGACGATGCCGATCAGCGGCGTCGATACGTTCGACAACATGACTGGTATGGCAATCGCCAGCACGCTGCGATGCGTCAGCACCGCGGCGTCCGGCGACACCTTTGCCGCAGGCTCGTTCATCGAGTCGACGGTCGAATCCGCACAACGCAGATTCGTGCGTAAGCGCCGTGATTACCCGGCAGCAGCGCGTTTCTGCGAGAGCACTTCGCGTGTGCAGATGCGCAGCTGCTCGGCCCAGCGCCTGACGCCGGCGTGGCCGGTAACGAACGGATGTGTGTCACCGCGGCGACGTTCGCGCAGTGCCGCGGCCTTGACGAAGGTACCGTCGGCCCACGGGTGATTGGTCAGCTCGACGTCAGCATCGGCAGAGGCATTTTCGAGCTTGTAGGTCGAGCCGATGTACTGCTCGAGACCCGCCGGATCGAGGAAGCTCATCGACGGACCGCCCCAATAGGCAGCAAGATGCCAGTCATCGCCGTCGCGAACGGGGATCAGCGAGGAGATCGTGCCTGGCGTGTGCCCCGGAGTTGCGACGAAGCGCACGGTCGTGCGCCCGAGTGTCAGCGTATCGCCGTCGACGATGCCGCGCCCCTTGTTCGGTATCGGCGCAGGTACGCCGATTTGCGGCCAGGTCAGGATGTGGTCCCAGTCGGGTTCGCCCATCAGCACCTGCGCGCCGTAACGCGCCTGCAAAAACGCCGCGCCACCCCAGTGATCGTTGTGCGCATGACCGATGACGATGTAGCGAATGTCGTTCGGGTCCAGACCGAGCCGCTCGAGCCCGCCGACCACCGTTTGTTCCCAGTTCGCAACCATCATGGCTTCGAACAGGATGATCCCCTCGGATGTGGTCAGTGCCCAGGCGGAGATATTATCCATGCCGATGTAGTAGAGATTGTCGAAAACCTGAAATGGCTCGACCCGGTGCGCCTCGTAATCGTCCATCGGCGCGCCACCGCCGCTGTCGCTCGCCGCACTCGGGCACATCGCCGCTGCGATGCCCGCATACTCCGCCGCCAGGATTTCGTCCATGTCCACGGCCGCCTCGACAGCACTGACCGACAGACACAGGCCGGACAGGAAAACAGCAAATCGATTCATATCGGAGCACGCTTCGTCAGGTTCACGGACGGAAACATAGCATGTTTCGTCGGCAATTATTTTACATAACAAAGACTTGTCATGGCCGCCCGGATGGAGGACGATAAGATCAGACTGTCAGTAGAATCGGTACGCGATGCGCGTCATCACGACATTACTTGGCCTGAGCGCATTTTCAGTGGTTTGCGCAGGCGCCGCCACCGCAGCGGAGATATACCGCTGGGTAGGCGCCGACGGTGTCGTGCACTACAGCGACGAGAAACCCCGCGACGAGGCAGACTTCACGACAGTCGAGGTGACCGAGACGACGCCGGATGACTACGACCCGTTGACGGATCCCTGGTCGATTCAGAATCAGGCAAAGCGCATGAACGAGTCCTGGTCGATTCTCGCCAGGGAGCGTGAGGCCAGACTCGAAGCTCGCCGCCAGGCAACACAGAACGTGCAACTCGGTGAACGCGCCCCCACTCAGCAACGACTCGAATACGGCACGCGGTATTACAGCCCCTGGTTCTGGTCGACGCCGGCACGCCTGCTCCGACAGCAACGTGTCGATCCGCGTACTGCGCAACGTCAGCTGCATGCGATCCAGGGTCTGGATCTCTCCGGGCAGCGGCCGGCGAGCATCAATTCAGGCGTGCATCGCGATCGCGTGCAACGCAGCGAAGCGCTTGCGCTGACCGGCACCACGCCAAACCGGCGCCCTTAGTTAGCGAGCCGCCGGGAGCGAACACCGGCCCGTCACGGGCCGGCATTCGGCGAAATACGCAGCTACTGCTGCACCTGAGCGCAACGACGCACGGTGGTCGTCGTCGTGCGATTCTCCTGATACTCTCTTTGCGCGCGACGCCCGAGAAATGCGCCGGCCGCTGCGCCGGCAGCCGTCACCAGATCATCGTCGTCTCCAAGCCGATCGGCCAATGCGCCACCGATGAGTGCACCGGCGGCAGTCCCCGCGATCGCCTTGTCGTCTCTGACTTCCGCCGGGACTTCAACTTCTTCGTCCCAGCACTCCTCGACAAAGACCGGTGCAGGCTCACTGCCGGCTACAGCGACATTCTGCGCCGGCGCTTCCTGCGATGTGGTCGCAGTCGCCGCCGACTCCACTGCTTCCGCAGCCGTCATCTCTTCCTGAGCATCGGATGAGTCATTCATCAGCGTGAATCCCGCGACACCACCGGCAACTGCTATACCGATTCCGGCTACCAATCCAATCAACACGTTCTTGTTCATTGGGAGTCCTCCTTTCCTCACGGCGCACTGTGAGCGCATCCGGATGAAGGAACCGTGAATGAATTCACACGAGCGAAAGTTATCGCGCAATGTCGCGACTATGCGACAGTCACACGTTAACAATAATCGCCGGATCGTCGCCGCAGAGAATTCAGGGCGAAGTTACTGCCTGCTCCTTTTGAACCTGTTGCAGGTACTTTGCAAAGGGTCCGCTGAAGATCTCGCCGTCCGGTGATGCGCCGCCGAATGCCGGCATCGAAAGCATTGCGAAGCTGCGAACGAGCGGCTCCCTCGCCCTCCAGGCGTCATTCGATAAGGTGCCGGCGCGCCACTGCATGTAATAGCCTTCCCACAATCGCATCGCACCCAGAAACAGATACGTTCCCTGAATCTTCTCGTCGCCTTCGAGACTCCCGAAGTCCTTCTGCGCGGTTTCCCAGATTCTGGCGAGGGAAGGATCGGAGCCCACGCGAACGACGAAGTCGATCTCATAACCCATGTGCTCCTGAAATGTCGCAGCATGCGTCGCTCTCGTGTTCGAACGGATCTGCATGCCGACGAATATCAGCGATACGACGATCGCCAATCCGCCGAATATTTCCGACAAGGCCACCCAGTCCGAGAGTTCGAAAGGCATCAGCAATTCTCCTTGCTGCCTGCAATAACGCGTTGTGATTACTCGCAGCCGTCGATAACGATCAAATTCGAATACGCCGGCATCGATCACACCCTCGGTTTTTCAGTTACCCCGCGACCAACTGCAGCAATCGGCTCAGTTCTTCGGGTTCGTCGACCATGACATCGTGGCCACAGGAGACTTCGTGTGTGCTCCAGCCGCTGGCGCGCGCCTTTTCCAGGAACGGAGGGAATGGCGAGCCTTCTTCGAACCCGGTTGCTCGAATGTACGTAATACTATCGATCTTCGAGATGCCGCCAGTCAATCTGATGGGCTGTTTAAACGTTTCGATGGACTGCATCGTGCACTGACTATTGACCCACTCGCGATCTGCTTCGTTGACGTTGAAAATCTCGGCAGGAATCGGAGGCAGTTGCCACCCTTCGCCCACCGTCCTGGCACCATCGAGCAACATTGCCCACTGCTCGGGCGGCACGTGCTGTGCAACGTTCTCGCCGTCTTCAGGAACGAACGCATCGAGATATACGAGCGCAGAGATCCGCTCGGGCATCCGGTCCGCAACACCCGTTACGACCATGCCGCCATAGGAATGACCGCAAAGAACGATTTCTGAGAGCTCTTCCCAGCGAATCAGGTTCACGACGTCCTGAATGTGCGTATCGAGATCGATTTCCGGCGCTGCCAGGTGCGACCGGTCCGCCACGCCCGTCAATGTCGGCGCAAATACTTCGTGTCCCTGTGACTGCAGCGTCCGGCGAACGCGCTTCCAGCACCAGCTCCCATGCCATGCCCCATGGACCAATACGAATGTGCTCATGCGAATTCTCCCATTTGGCGACGAGCGCGTTTATCGGCTGAGTGCCAGCGCGAGCGCAAACTTCGTCACGGCTGCCGCCGCACCTGAAGCGCGCTCGCCCCGGCGACTCAAAAAAGTCAGGATGTCACCTGGGCGGATTCTTCATCGCCGAATCCCAGTGCTCCTGAATCATGCCATCTTCAACCCGCACCATGTCGAACCAGAATCCAGGATACGTTGAATTCGCATAGTCGGGATCCGGCAGCGTTCGCTCGAACATATAGAAGACGTACGGACCGCTCGCGATGATCAGCTCCGGTTCGTCCTTCCACTCTGGCCTGATCGGTTCCGGATTCGCGAAACGACTGAAGAACTGCACGAACCCGTCACGTCCCGTCGGCACGTTCGGATTGTGCTGAATGTAGCCGGGAGCCATGACCTGCTCCGCCAGCTCCACGTGTCCGTATTGCAGAATATCCTTGAATTCGACATTCGCGATTTCGATGTTTGCACGCTCGGCATCGGAATAGTTGAATTCCAGCGCGCCGAAGTCCGTCCCGTTCGGTCCGCCGCCGCGTCGAACGCCAGGCATCTTCAGCGCATAGTCCCAATGCTCCTGAACCTTGCCATTCTCTATGCGCATCAGGTCATAAGCGTTGTACTTGTACGTTCTCGACTCATCGGCCGGGTC
>JASFSB010000004.1:0-14483 GCA_050114615.1 Gammaproteobacteria bacterium | reverse complement strand
AAGCGAATCCTGATCAGTGCATCGTCTTCGGACTCGACCACATGAAAACGCAGACGGCCATCGAGCGCGCGCGACCAGTCCTCCAGTGCCCACCGTGCCAGCTCGGCATCATCCGTACCGTTGCCTGACGAAGCGTCGGTCATATCGACGATTGATACGGGAATCGACTCGCTGATGTCGAGTGGATCGAATAAGGCCTCAGGAACGCGTCGGTCGGGCTGCGAAACAGCGATACCGCACACCAGCGAACAAACGACAATCAGAGCAGATTTTGCCGCAGACATAGCTGCGCATTGTAGTGCAAACAGAGGCTATAGCTCGCACTTCACGCGCATTGGAGCACTTACGGTCGTATATGGCGCCAGAATATCGGGCGCAACGGTTGCACCCTTGAGCGTTCCTGCGATATCGGCATCGACAAAGTGGAACAGACCCGCCACGAGCACTTCGATCGGCTGCTCGACCGTGCCTCCCCATGCGTTTTCAGCCGCGCAGGTGTCGTATGCGCGCAGCAGGTCGTCCTCGTGCGGCTCGAATTCTCCCTGCAACGGTTCATCGCAGCGGCCGGTTTGCTCGATTCCCGACATGCCTCCCATCGGACCGGTCGGGTAATAGATATACCGGTCTCGCTGCAGACAGAGCTTTTCCCGAGAGACCTGTGGCAATGGCAGCAGCAACTCGAACTCTGCGCCACCGCGCAGTTTGCCTCTGCCGCGACGATTCAAATGCACGGTCGCTGCCGCGTTGGATTCAACGGACAAATCCGCGTGATGCGCGCTGACCGAAACAGGCTTTGCGAAACCGCTTGCGAATGCAACGCCGGCACGGCAGCCATACACCTGACCGGACTGATGCAGACTCCGGCACATCTGATAATCATGGATCGATTCACACAGAAACACGCCTGGCTCGCGCTGCGTGCAGCCCGGCAACGTTACGTGAAATTCCACCGGAGCGATAGCAGCGCTGCTGGCGCGGCGGTCTGGCGCGATTACGGTGGAACGCACCAGCGAGCCCAGCCGCGGCGCGCGAAAGCTCGAACCTTCACGAGCGCAGGTGATTGTGCTGAATCCGTTACGATTATTGGCGCGGCTGGATGGCGAGGAAATCACACCGGCGTTTTCCATCAGCGTCCAGTTGCTGACACGCTCGAAACCATTCTGCACGCACCAGTCCCGCGCGAAATCGGCGCCACATAGCGATCCGTCAGAGCTGCAGTACGGTAGCGGTTTGCCGCGGTACTCCGGCGACTCGAAAGTCCGCACTTCTGCGCCTGCTGTCGCGGAAACGAGGCCGAGACACACCAACGCCGAAACTCTGATTAATGAGCCGGAATTCATCGATACGATTGACAGTGAGCCGCAAACGTTTACCAGCCTAAATGAATGCCAGGCGGCGCGCAGTAAACGCTGTCACAGATTGTTTTTCTGGTCAGAAGATGCGGCCGAGAAAGACATAAAACGCATCTCTTCCGTCTTCGGCAAGGCCATAAGCGACATAAACAGGACCGACAGGTGTATCGACACCGGCCCAAAAAGATCCGCCGAAAAGGCTTTTGTCAAAGGAGATTTCGTTACGTGAACTCCAAACGTTCCCGAGCTCGAAACTGACGCCCGCGAAGGCGGGAAATAAGGCGAGATCGCCGATGCGTCTGTAGTAGCTCGCACCCAAACGCGTCGCAAACTGTCCGGAGAACTGGTTGCGGTTCAAACCCGACAGATCGAAAAACCCGCCGAACCGGTAGAGACGATCGAGCGGCGCAACTCCGCTGACAGTCGCATCGTATCGCAGCGTTGAAAGCAATGTGTGCCTGCCCCAGCTTTTCGCGAACCCTGCCGTCACGTAGATCTGATCGTAGTCTGCATCGGCAGACAGGAGGCTCGTCTGCGAACCGCGCCATTCAACCTCTGCGAGCACACCGGATCGAGGAAACGAGATATCGTCGAGCGTGTCGACGGCGAGACGCGCGAACAACTCACCGCGCCGATAATCGAAATCGGGAAACAGGGCCGGATCTCCGACGCGCAGACGAGACTTGCCATAGCCGCGCCGAATCCCACCGCGAAATTCACCCCACGAGCCGAGCTCACGTCCCGCCGCCATCTCGAGATTTGCTTCCCGCAGCGAGAATTCACTTACGAGCGTATCACCTTCGAAATCATTGAACAGCGACGACGTGAAGTTCAGTGACGGTGCCAGAAAGAACCGGCCCTTGCGACCAAGCGGCTGATGGAAGTCGGTCAGGAAGCCAGGTTCGTCGCCCACGACAAACGTGGCGCGCCACTCGCCGCCGTGCTCGTTGATTGCCGTGCGCAGATAACCGGCGGACAGACCAAAGACCGAATTTGCGTCACCGGAGGAACTGAAATTCAGGCCGAGCTGCAGATAGTTAGGACCCCACGAACGGGAATTCAGATCGACCTCGAGCCCGCGTCGGCCTGCGTCTTCGACGACAGAGTAATTCACGGTCTGGTAGAGCTCGAGTCCATAGACACGACTGATCGCCGATTCCACAGCTTCCACGTCGAGCGGCTCCCCGAGTCGAATATCGCTGAGGCGATCTTCTATGATCGAATCAGCGATGATCGAGTCGTTCTCGATGCGGACAAAGTCGATACGCGGCAACTCGCGCGTGCGCGGATCAGCCAGGCCGGCTCGCCAGGCGAGATACTGCGCCTCCGGCAACGCGTATCGTTCCAGTGCCTGGCGCTGCGCCATGACGGCCGTGTAACCAAGATCGATTGTCTCCAGAATCTGCCGAAAGTTGACCGAGCTGATCTCGCTGGAAAATTCGGGCTCTATCAGCACATCGCCTTCGTCCAGCAGCTCGCGCTCCTGCTCGACACCGTTGAGGACGAGCATCGCCGTCAGCTGCGCGGTGATATCGACCAGTGAATTCAGTTCCTCGCGCGAATACAGCGCCGAGGTAATATCCACGGCGATTACGACGTCCGCACCCATGCCCTGCGCGACACTGACGGGAAGGTTCATCGAGACTCCGCCATCGACGAGCAGCCGGCCGTCGATCTCGACGGGAGTCAGTACCGCCGGAATCGCCATGCTTGCGCGGATCGCCGTGTTGAGCGCGCCGTCTCCGATAACAACGGACTCACCGGTCACGATATCGGATGCCACTGCACGAAACGGAATCATCAGCTCATCGAAGTCGACAATGCCGGAGACCGGCAGCGTCACTCGCGACATGATCATGTCGATGACCTGACCCTGCACGACGCCGGTCGGAAGATCGAATTCACCCTCATTGAGGCCTGGACGCTGTCCAACGAGAAACAGGTCGTCGTCGCGTTTGCGGCGAAACGAACGCGACTGACGCGGCGTCGTATTGAGAAAAGCAGCGTCGAAATCCAGCGCGCCAATCAGCTCGCTGAGCTCGTCGGTCGACATTCCGGAGGCATAGAACCCGCCAATGGCTGCCCCGATGCTCGTGCCGGCAATGAGGTGCACAGGAACGTGCAGCTCCTCGAGCGCTCGCAACGCACCAATGTGCGCGCCACCACGCGCCCCGCCGCCGGACAGGACGAGTCCGATCACATGATCGGCGCTGCGCTGTCCGTCTAACGATGCGATATCCGGCTGCGCAGCGACGGAACCGGCCAAAAGCATCGTCGCGGCTGTGAAACGCTTGTACAGGGGAAATTTTGCCCCCATCTACGACTCCACAAATCTGTCGCTGCACATCATGCCAGAGTCGAATTGATCAAAGAACACTGACCTGACTTGCAGAAGACTCTCGCATAACATACCCACCACCAAGGAGGACGCATGACTCAGCGACACCATAAACTCATAATCATCGGCTCCGGCCCCGCTGGCTACACGGCCGCCGTCTATGCGGCGCGCGCAGCGCTCCAGCCCGTGCTCATTACCGGCATCGAGGTCGGCGGTCAAATGACGACGACCACCGACGTCGACAACTGGCCGGGAGACGATGAGGGCGTGCAGGGCCCGGAACTCATGGAACGCATGAAGCGTCATGCCGAGCGTTTCGGCACTGAACTCGTTTACGAAACGATAAACTCAGTCAATCTCTCCTCGCGACCCTTCACGCTGAGCGGAGATTCCGGGGACTTCACGTGCGATGCACTCATCATCGCAACCGGCGCATCAGCGAAGTATCTCGGACTGCCAAGCGAAGAAGCCTACAAAGGACGCGGCGTGTCAGCCTGCGCAACCTGCGACGGCTTTTTCTACAAAGACCAGCCCGTTGCGGTGATCGGCGGCGGCAATACGGCCGTCGAGGAGGCACTGTATCTGTCCAATATCGCCTCGAAGGTTTCTGTCGTACATCGCCGCGACGAGTTCCGCGCGGAAAAGATTCTTTCGAATCGACTGATCGAAAAAGCCGAAAGCGGCAATGTGGAAATTCTCTGGAATCAGGTCCTCGACGAAGTCGTCGGTGACGACAACGGTGTTACCGGCATGCGGATCGCAAGCACGCGCGACGGCGAAAAGACGACGATCGACGTACACGGTGTCTTCGTCGCTATCGGCCACACACCGAATACCGGCATATTCGAAGGCCAGATAGAAATGGAAGGCGGCTACATCGACGTTGGCGCAGACGGCTATGCGACGGCCACGAGCGTTCCCGGCGTATTCGCTGCCGGTGACTGCTCCGATCCGATTTACCGGCAGGCGGTAACTTCCGCCGGTTCCGGCTGCATGGCCGCACTCGATGCGGAACGATTTCTCGCCGAGAACGAGTCAGCGTCGTGAAAAAGGCCGCTGCGATCGTCATCGTAATCGCAGCGGCTGCCGCCGCGTTCTGGTGGCTGGCACGCCCCGAGGCCGTCAGCATAGCGACGGTATCGGTCGATCGGGGCCCTGTTTCGGCAACCATCGCGAATACGCGTGCCGGCACGGTCGACGCCTGCGCGAACAGGGGCTCGCCTCTGAAGAAGCCGCCGAGCGTGCTGTAGGCAACGCCGAGTCGACGGCTGCGGCATGCACGGCCGCGCACGATCTCGCGCGCGTGGCGGATGCGCAGGTCGATGTCGTCACTGCACGGCTCGAACGCACACTCCTGCGCGCTCCTTTCGCCGGAGTCGTGGCCGAAATCAACGGTGAACTCGGTGAATTCGTAACGCCCTCGCCGGTCGGCATACCGACGCCGCCGACCGTCGACATCATCGACACGAGTTGTCTGTATATCAGCGCGCCGATCGACGAGGTCGATGCGCCGTTCGCCAAACCGGGTCTGCCCGCACGTATCAGTCTCGATGCGTTTCCTGACAGGGCATTTCCCGGCGAAGTGAGGCGGGTGGCCCCCTATGTACTGACTGGACATCGAGCGCCAGGCACGCACGGTGGAAATCGAAGCAGAAATCATCGATGTCGAAAACACCGGGCTGCTGCCCGGCTATAGCGCAGACGTCGAAATCATACTGGACGCACGTGAAGACACCTTGCGCGTACCGACGTCGTCCGTTTTACCGGATGGATCCGTCTACGTGTGGGACCCCGACACAGGACTCATCGAGAAACGTCTGCTCGGGCGCGGCATATCCAACTGGGAATATACGGAAGTACTGAGCGGATTATCCGAAGGGGAGCTTCTCGTCAGCAGCATCGATCGCGACGGCGTATCGGACGGAGCACTCGCACAGGCCGAGTAACCTGTGATAACGCTGCGCGGAAATTGCCGGGATTACGAAGTTGGCGATGAAATCGTCCATGCACTCGACAACGTCGACCTCTCGGTTGAAGCCGGCGAATACATTTCGATCATGGGGCCCTCCGGTTCCGGCAAGTCCACACTACTCAACATTCTCGGGTTGCTCGATCGTCCAACGAGTGGCGAGTATCTGCTCGAAGGAACGAACGTCGCAAATCTCGACGACGATGCCCTTGCCGCCGTAAGACGCGAAAAGATCGGTTTCATCTTTCAGTCGTTCCATCTCGTACCTCGTCTGAGTGCGACGGAAAACGTCGAGATCGTCGAGCAACTCAATTGCCAGGGCATCGGAGTCATCATCGTGACACACGATCCGGATCTCGGTAATCGCGCGCCGTCAGCTGCGAATGATCGACGGGCGTATTCATACCGACGCATCGAAGGCAATCTCATGAGGATGCTCGACACAGCCGGGTTTGCGCTACAGGCGCTGCGCCGCTATCCGATGCGCAGTTCGATGATGCTGCTGGCCATTGCAATCGGCGTCGCTGCCGTCGTCGCTCTGACGGGAGTCGGCGAAGCCGCGCGTGCTGCGCATCGCACCTCTGGTCGTCGGGGGCGGCCTAGTCTCCTGGCGTGCCCGATCCCGCGAAGTTGCGGTGTTCGGTGCGAATTCGGCTTTGAAGGACATTCAGCGCTGGGAAATGGCAGCAGGCAGGTTCCTGCCGAACGACGAGCTCGAGCGTGCGCGACCCGTCGCGGTACTCGGATCCACCGTTGCCGAAGAACTGTACGGCGCAGACAACCCGCTCGGACAGCGTGTCCGCGTCGGCGGTGAGCGCTATCGGGTCGCAGGCATCATGGAGTCCAAGGGAGAAATGCTCGGAATCGATCTGGATGATTCGGTTTACATTCCGGCAGCACGGGGCCGCGACATGTTCAATCGTACGGGGCTGCACGAGATTGACGTTCTGTACGCGGAAGACGCCCCGGCTGACGAAGTCGTCGCCGGAATTCGGCGCATTCTCGTCGCCCGTCACGGCGCCGAGGATTTCACGATCCTGACACAGCAGCAGATGCTCGATGTCCTCGGTTCGATTATCGACGTGCCCACGCTGGGCGTCGGCGCACTCGGCGGTATTTCTCTGCTCGTCGGGGGCGTCGGAATATTCACGATCATGACGATTGCAGTCCGCAAAAGAAACTCCGAAATCGGGCTGCTGAGAGCGATCGGCACGACGCGCGCCACCGTGTCGCGCATGTTTGTGGCTGAAGCAGTCCTGCTGGCCGGCTTTGGCGGCATCGGCGGTCTGCTGGTGGCACTGCTCATCATTGCTCTGAGCGGCGTGTTCGCGCCGGGCATCCCGGTCGATGTTTCAGTGCCGTACGTCCTGCTTGCCGAATTCATCGCGCTGCTGACCGGACTGGCTGCCGGCGTGCTGCCGGCCTATCGAGCTGCCACGCTCGTACCGCTCGACGCGTTGCGTGCCGACCAGCCTCTCGCCATGGCGCAGACGCGCTGCGGCCTACCGCTGAAGCCGCTCCGTGATCTCCTCCACCTGCTCGGTGCCCTCCATGATAAAGAGCTTCTCGACAGGGATGCCTTTCCGATTGCAGGTGAGAAAGTAAGTGCCACCTATTCTCGCCAGCGCATCCGGCCTGCGTCCGCATCTTCCGGTGAAGACGCTTGGCCGGTCGAGGATACCGAGATAATACCGACCGGTGCGCGCAATTTGCAGAACGAAAGCTCTTTCATCAACGAAGAATGCCCGTCGGAAATTCGTCATTGGCCCGGAGTCAATTCCACCGATGTCGAGACCGATCGGTTCGATACGGCTGATTTCGGTCAACTCCGGAAAGCTGTATTTGTCAGCATTGGCGACCAACGACGACTCGGTGTTCGCCGCCGGCGCAGAGCGTTCCTCCGTGTCGGCACCCTGCGAGGATACGGAACCTGCGAAAAGGAGCAAAAAAAGACCGCCGGTGAAACAATATGACACTTTCGCCTTCAACATGATTTCCTCCACCGCCCTGGTTCGGGAAATACATCGTACGCCGATTGCACGGAAATTGTTCAAGGCGGGCGCACTGCGCGTGTCAGGTGACACTTCCGAACAATCTTTTTCGATCGCGCGCGTTAACGGCACAACATCTCGTTTAGCGAGTTCGCCAAATGTGCCGCAGCGAGGATCAGTTGCTGCTCGGCCAGGTCGGCGGCCATGACGAGGTAATCCGCGTCGAGATGTCCGGTACGCAGGTCGAATTCGTACACTCTGTCGCGCAGCGCGAAAACCTGGGCTGCCCAGTCGCGCACATGCGTTCCGCTTTGCACCTCAGCGGTCGTACGTATCCTGGCGGCGATCGCATCGACGTATTCGTGCACATTGCGGCCGCTCAGCCCGATCGCATGTGAATCCCAGAACGCATGAAGGTTCGTCGCTACGTCCTGGTAGGTGACCTCGATCCGATTGCCACCACGATCCTCCGCCCGACCGACGTGCAACGGCTGATGGATATCCGCGACGAAATGAACCAGAAAACGCAGGGCGACGCCACGTTCCTCCTCCGAGAGCGAGTCCGATACCAGCGATCGCTGGAATCGATCAATGGCCGTAACGACGTTTTCGACCGCACCTGCTGCCGGGCGACGCGGGTCGCCGTCGTCGGAAATGTTGACGAAATGCCAGGGCGCGGCGTGCTGCCATTGCGGATCACCGCGAATCCGGTCTGCCCACAGGCCGAGCTCAGCGAGCGATTGCTCATTACCCAGCGTCAGGATCTCGGCTGTCGCGGCATCACACAGCAATGGCTGCGCCGCAAGCCCCGCAATGATGTGACCGTCGGGACCCCAGGCCAGCGAAGGCGAAACCGCCGGCATCGAAGCGACGAGAGCGAAGCAAAATCGCAGGCCCGGGTCAGTAAGCCACTTCTTCGGCTTCCGCATACTCAGCATCCCGCCAGACCATGCGCGTGTGTATCTCCCGAGCCAGGTGCTCGAGCGTCATGCGCACAGACCCCTGGTTGCGCTCGATCATGCGACGTCCGGCCGCGCCAGCCGCCGCGCGAAGCGCCGGATGGGTCAGATAAAACCCGACCGCATCAGCGAGTTCAGTCTCGTCGTAAATCTGCCTGCCGGCACCGGCCTCGAGCACACCGGCTGCGATCTCCTCGAAATTGAACATGTGTGGCCCGAATATGACCGGCACGGCAACGGCACCGGGTTCGAGTATGTTGTGACCACCCCGGCGCACGAGACTCGCGCCGACGAAAGCCAGATCGGCTGCCGCGTAAAATTCCTGCAGATGCCCCATCGTGTCACCAATCAGTACGTCCACACGCTGATCCAGCGGGCCATTCATCTCGCTGTACCGGACGACGTCGAAACCGCGGCGCCGCGCCATGCGAGCCACGGTCGCGAACCGCTCCGGATCGCGAGGCACGAGCACGAGCAGTAGATTCTCCCAGCGCCGCCTGAGTCTGCCGAAGGTCCGCAACAGTTTCTCTTCTTCTCCCGCGTGCGTACTGCCTGCTACCCAGACAAAACGATTGCGCCCCCATCGATCCCGCAATCGTTTGCCGACATCGATCACGCCATCCGTCACCGGAGCATCGAATTTCAGGTTTCCCGTTACGAACAGACGGTGCGCAGATACGCCGAGGTTGCGTAGGCGCTGAGCATCGGTTCGCGTCTGCGCGCATACCAGATCCGCACTGGTGAACATGGCGCGTGCCGTCGCCGGTACTCGAAGGTACCCGGCCAGCGAGCCGGCTGAGATGCGCACATTTGCAAGTACGAGTGGAATTCGACGACGACGACAGGCCGCAAACAGGTTCGGCCAGAATTCCGTTTCGGCAATGACAGCCAGACTGGGCCGAACATTATTGAGGAATCGGGTGACGACGTCAGGAAGATCGTAAGGCAGGTACCGGTGTTCGACGGAATTACCAAACAGACGTTCAACCTGTTCCGCACCCGTCGGCGTCATCGTCGTAACGAGCATCCGATGTTTTGGGTAACGAGTCATGAGCCCGCGAATCAGTGGCACCGAAGATCGAACTTCACCGACCGAAACGGCGTGCACCCAGATCGTTCTGTCGGAGCGCGGTTGCTGGGCAATCGCGAATCGCTCCGGCCAGCGCCGGAGATAAGGTCGATAGTGCAACCCCTTCCAAAACAATCCGAGCACTGCAGCCGGCACCAGCAAATACGAAAGTGCCGCCCAGGCGAGTGGAAACCGGCGTTCTTCAGTCCGCATCGAACACGTTCGTCCGCACTGCCTGTCTGGCAGCGAAGTAATCCTGGTAGCGGCTGTCGTAACGCTGTCGTGATTCGAAAACATCGGGATATCCGCCGAGCATGCCGAGCAGCAGCTCGGAGACTTCACGCACGGCATATTCGCCCGATTTCGCGGCCGTAATGTAATCTGCCAGTGCGTTCGTGACAGCGAACTCTCGCAGCAAAGGACTCGCTTCACGACGCACGAGGAAACGAAGTGCACAGTCCTGCGCGACCGAAAAATCGTTGGCGTCGTCGAAAACGTATACCATCTCGTCACGCCGCAGGGAATGGTCCTTAGTCAGCATATCGAAGGCAATTGCCTTGTCGCGCACGCCGCAAAAGACAGCATCGAAGCGTTCTCGCTTTGCGAACGCTAATGCCGTCTCATTGTGCGCGCCACTCACGACGGCACATACCGGCAATCGACCACGAGCGCGCCAATAAGCGTAACGCAGCAGATTCGCGCCCATCGAATCCGGCTCGCTGAACGTGCTGAACGAACCTTCGCCTTTATCGCCGCGGTTGAACACGCCATCCCAGTCGAACACGAATGCCTGGACTCCCGCGAGGCGGCGCTGGATTTCCGCACCCGGCAGCAAAAAGCTCGCGCCAAGACCGCCGAACAGCGATTCGATCTCGGCGACGTTGTTCACTAAAGATGCTCTTTGCCGAGAATGCCCTGCTTGACGAGGTCCTGAATATCGAGCACACCGACGGGCCTGCTCCCCTCGACGACGACGATGCTGTCGACACCGTGCTTCTCGAACAGGCCCACGGCATCGTTCAGCAATGCATCTGCCGCAACGACGAGCGGATCCCTGGTAAAACCGATGTCACCCAGCGACTGATCCAGAACATTTGCGCCAGCGTCCGGAAGACGTCGGCGCAGGTCACCGTCTGTGAATACTCCGATCGCCGTCCCATCGGAATCGACCACCGTGACGAGCCCGAGCCTCGATTCGGTCATCCTGACCATCGCGTCCTTGAGGGTTGCATCGGCAGTGCACACGGGGTTCTCCGAGCGGATCATACTGCCGACGCGTGTCGTCATCAGCGCAGTGTGCTCCTGGAACTGCGCAGTACCCAGCTCAGTCAGCGTGTTATCGCACAGACGCGCGATGATCTTGTACGGCGCCGTGACGACATGCACACCGGCAAGCATGGCCTGACGGACGTGCTCAACGTATCGAACCGAAGAAAACATGACTTTGGCGTCATAGCCGTAACGATCGATGACTTCGACGCATTGCTCATATAGTCTGATCGCGTCATGGCCCTGGTCCTGCAGACGCCCGGCGAGCGGACACACGAAGGACGCCCCGGCGGCCAGCGCCATATACGCCTGATTCAGCGTATAGATCAGATGCACATTGACACGATAGCCTTTCGCAACGAGCCGGTTACAGGCTTTGGCACCGGCATTCGATATCGGCACCTTGAAGACCGGCTCCTGCCTGAGTCCGGGCAAAGCGAGAATTCGCTCCGCCTCCCTGACGACCTCATCGGGCGTGTCGCCGAGGGCTTCGACCTGCAGTTCCGGCACCATCCCGGACAGCCTGACGATCGCTCCGTCGATATCGGTGATTCCGTGACGGTGCATGAAGGTCGGCGTCGTCGTCAGTCCACTGATGAATCCGTAGTCGAGTGCCGCCTCAATCTCGGCGAAATCGACTGAATCGAGATAAAGTTCCATTGACCCCCCTATTGCACCGTCTGTCCGCGGACGAGCTCATGTATCTCCATGAGTGGAGCCACGAACTCACGCATACCGTCCAGATAATACTGGCTGGCTGCGTCGCAAAGTGCCTCGGGCGGATTGGGGTGTGCCTCGATGAAAATACCATCCACACCTGCCGCAACGCCGGCGCGCGCCAGAACGGACAGGAACTCGCGGGTGCCCCCGGCCGGGTCTTTGCTGGGGATTCCATACTTCCGGATCGTGTGCGTAATATCGAATACAACGGGGTATCCGATCCGACTCAGCAACAGAAAGCTGCGCGGATCGACGACGAGATCGTTGTAACCGAACGTATAGCCGCGCTCAGTCACGATGATTCGCTCATTTCCCTGCGCTTCGATTTTGTTCACCGGCTTGACCATATTGTCCGGCGCGATGAATTGCCCGTGTTTCAGATTCACTGCTGCATCAGTTCTTGCCGCGGATACGACCAGCTCCGACTGCATGCACAGATAGGCAGGAATCTGCACGACATCGACGACTTCGGCTGCAGGCGCAGCCTGCGTGGGATAATGGATATCCGTCAGCAGAGGCAGCTCGAACTCTTGTTTGATCTTCTCGAGTATTCGCAGGCCTTCCTCGAGACCCGGCCCCTGATAGTAATCCAGCGAACTTCGATTATCCTTCGAAAAAGACGACTTGAAGATCAGTGGAATTTTCAGCCCTTCGCAGATGCTCTTCAGCGACTCTGCCGTGCGCAGCATCAACGATTCCTCCTCGATGACGCAGGGACCGGAAATCAGGAACAACTGATCCGATCCGCAGTCGATGTCGCCGACCTGCACGTGTTTTTTACTCATACGAATTCCGCGTCTCTCCAATGCTCGCGGCATTGTCCGTTTAATGACTGCACTGTTCAAGCAAGCCCCGGACCAGGTCGAGATTGCGCGCCGTACCCCCCTGCCCGGCAAGCACGACCGCTCGTGCCGCCGCCCCCATTCGCGCCCCTGCGTGCGAATCCGAACTGATTTCCAGCAGGGCTTCGCGCAGCTCCGTCACAGTGCGTACCTCGCTGCCGCCGCCGGCGCGCCGCAGCTCACCGGCAACCTGCGCGAAGCTGTAATTGTATGGGCCGAACAGCACAGGGACCCCGCAGATGGCCGGCTCCATCAGGTTATGGCCACCCCTGGCGCTGCCACGATCAAACAGGCTGCCCCCGACGAAAACCACGTCGGCCACCGAATAAAGCGAACGCAGCTCACCAAACGTATCGATCACACAGACGTCGTAGCGCTCGCCCGTTACCGCACCTTGAGTGAGCGCGGATTTGAGTATCGATCTGAGCCCGAGGTTTTCAGCTGCCGCGCAGATTGCGCCAGCGGCTTCCGTATAACGTGGCGCGAGCAGCACCTTCACGGATCGTCCAATCGGTCGGGGGACGAAAACGGCTTCCAGCAATGCTTCGCTCTCGCCATCGTGAAGACTGCCGCCGATGATCACGGTGGTGTCATCGTCGATGCCCAGTGTTGCACGTGTCGCCGCGCTCGGTGCAGGCGACACGAGATCGTATTTCATGTTACCTGTGACATGCACACGCTGCGGATCCACACCGAGCTCGCGGAAGCGCGCCGCGTTTGCTGCATCCTGAGTCGCTATGACAGCGACCTGACGCAACGCCTGTGCAACGAATTTCGTTCGGGCGTGCGCCTTCAGTGAGCGTTGCGACATCTTCGCGTTGAGTATTGCGACCGGAACTTTCAGGTGCTGCATGACGCTCAAAAAACCGGGCCAGAATTCTGACTCGACGATGACCGCCAGTCGCGGCCCGAAAGATCGAACAAAGCGCCGCACCGCGAAACTGTAGTCGAACGGAAATGCGTATACCGAATGCTGAGGAAAGCGTTGTTCAGCGGTCGCGATGCCGGTCGCTGTAAATGCGGTTATCAGTAACGGCGTATCCGGTTCATCACGCTCCAGCGCCTCGACGATGGGCTCGAGCAGAGCCACTTCACCAACGGAAGAAGCATGCAGCCAGATGCACTGCGCTTTGGGCTGCGGAAGGCCGAATCCGAATCTTTGCCGCAATCGAACCCGTCCCGGCGACTTCATGAGCCGGAAGGCGAGCGCCGGCAAAGCCAGCGAATAGACGATGAAATACGCAACCGTGGTGATGCGACTCATAGCAGGGGGAACACAGCTCCTGGCCACGGCGGGGCGGCCGCGATCAGGAAGAATTCTAACGCTTCGCCTGAAGGTGACCCAAGTTACTGCTGCCGGCGCGCTGGTGCCGACTTGCAATGGATCGCTCGAGCCGCGACAGCGTGTTGCCGCGAAACCAGCGTTCGAGGGCTTCGACCGTCATCGGTCGCGCGATGAAGTATCCCTGCACGACGTCGCAGTTCATGGCTGCGAGATGATCGAGCACTTCGAGGCTGTCCACGCCTTCGGCAGTCGAATGCATGCCAAAGGCGGTGGCAAGCTCGATCGCCGTCTTGACGATATGCTTGTCCTTCTCGTCGACTGCGATCGCTCTGACGAACTCGCGGTCGACTTTCAGTTCTGTCGCCGGAATCTGACGCAGATAGTTGAGCGAAGAGTATCCCTTTCCGAAGTCGTCGATCGCCAGTCCGACGCCGCTGTGACGAATCCTGTCGAGCACCTCGAGTGAGGCACTGTCGGTCTGCATGAGGCTGTCCTCGGTCAGCTCGACCACGAGACTCAGCTGATGCCGCAATAACTCGCTTCTGGTACGCGCCAGCCGCTCGAAAAATTCGCTCTCGACGAGCACCTTCGCTGATACGTTTACCGAAATTGAAAACGGTCGCGGTGCAACTGCCAGTTGCGAGGCCGCTTTGGCCACTTCCTCGAAGACCAGCCAGGTCAGCGGTGTG
>JASFSB010000003.1:0-17440 GCA_050114615.1 Gammaproteobacteria bacterium | reverse complement strand
CCAGATATACGCCAAACAGAAGCAACAGGCCCGTCAGCACCGTCGCAACGTAGAAGGCCATTCCCACCAGTGCATCGAGGCCGATTTGACTGGTCAGGCGCGCCATCAGGCCGAATACGGCGATCGGCGCCAGGCGCATGGCCCAGCCAACCACCGTCATGCATACCTGCTGCAGTGACTCGAGCAGATCCAGCAGCGGGCTCGATTGTTTCGGCGGCATTGATACGAGCGCCACGCCAATGACCATCGAAAACAACACCACCTGAAGCATCTCGCCCTGAACGATCGAGCTCAGCGGATTCCCAGGGAGCAGGCTGATCAGGGCGTCGGGCAAATCCGCCGCCCCTGGGATTGCCGGAACGCTTTCCGCTGCGCTCGAAGCGGCGGCGCGCTCGAACGTACCTGAGAGCGAGCGTCCCGGCCCAAACAGCCCCGCCACCCACAGTCCGATGAATGCGGCGGCGGCCGTCGTTGCAACGAAGAAGCCGGTGACGACGATGCCGAGCTGTCGCAACTGGTCCAGGTTTTCGCTGCCTGCAATCCCGCGGACGACCGATGCGATGACCAGCGGCACCACGATCATTTGCACGACAACGAGAAACAACTGACCCGGCAGCGCGAGCCAGTTACCGATCAGTATGCCCGTGCGCGGATCGAGCAGCCCGGCACTCGGCCCGAGCAAGACGCCGATCAGTAAGCCGGCGAACATACCGATGAGCACCTTCAGCCACAGGCGGCCTTCAACGAGTCTGCCCAGATAGTGGCTCAGGTGCTTGAGCGAGCGAGGGTGCAGTACCTCGAGGTATCGAAACGGCTGTCCATTGGGCATCGGTTTCACTCCGTCCGGCAATAGCGACTGGTAAGGACCCCCGCAGTGATCGAACCGCTGACGTTCAGCGCTGTGCGCGCCATGTCGATGAGCGGCTCGATGGATATCAGCAAAGCCGCGATTGTGACCGGGAAACCCATCGCCGGCAGCACGACCAGTGCGGCGAATATCGCCCCGCCGCCCACACCGGCGATGCCGAAAGAGCTGATCGCGACGATGACCGTCAGGCCGGCGATGAAGCTCGGATCGAGCGGGTTGACGCCGACTGTCGGCGCAACCATTGTCGCGAGCATGGCCGGATAAATCCCTGCACAACCGTTTTGTCCGATAGTGGCGCCAAAGCTCGCTGCGATATTCGCGATCGGTTGTGGCACATCGAGCTGCTCGATTTGTGCGCGAACGCTCAGAGGTATCGCTGCCGCTGAACTGCGAGAGCTGAACGCGAAGGCGAGCACCGGCCAGACCTTGCGCAGATACTCCAGCGGCCGGGTCCCGTGCGCGGCGAGCAATCCGGCGTGTACGACAAACATGATCGCGATTGCCAGATACGATGCAACGATGAATCCGAGCAGCGCGAGAATGTCTGCAGCACGCGAACTGGCTACGACGCGCGTCATGAGGGCCAGGATCCCGTAAGGCGTCAGCACCATCACGAGTTCGACGAGCTTCAGCACGATGGCCTGCGTCGATTCGACGAAGCGGCGAATCGCATCGCCTCGCTGTGTGTCTTCGCTTGCTACGAGCAGTGCAGCGATGCCGAAGAGAATCCCGAAGACCACCACGGCGATGATCGAAGTGCCGCGGGCGCCGGTCAGATCTTCGAAAATATTGCGCGGCACGAGACTGATGAGCATCTCCGGAAAACTCTGCGCAGCCATCATCTCCTGATTCGTGCCGAGCCCGGCAAGTTCTGCCAGCTCGCGCTCCCCCGCCGCGAGACCTTCGGCGGTCAGTCCAAATATGTTGGTGACGACGATGCCGACGAGTGCGGCGATCATTGTCGTGCCGAGAAGAATCGCGATGACGAACGCGCCGGTCCGGCCGAGGACTTTCAGATCGCGCATGTTGAGCACGGACGCGATCATCATAACGAGTACGAGCGGCATGACAACCATGCGCAGGAGGCGGACGTAACCGTTCGCAACGACGTCGGTCCACTCGAGCGTTTGTGCGAGCGCCGGCTCGTCGTACGCGAGCTGCAATACGAATCCGAATGCCAGACCGGCGAGCAATCCGAAAAGGACGCGGCGCGACAGCGACTGCTGGCGCGTCAGCGCACCGGTCGCGGCGAGCAGGCCGATGAAGGCGAGCAGATTGATGACCACTGCGATCGTCCCGGACCCCGCCATTGGATCAATGCCGCGCCGGAGCGCTCACTCAGGGGCGCGCTTCGAGGATGATGTTGCCGACCGCCGTCGAAGAAGCAGGTACATGATAAAAGCGGTGCACTTCCTCGGCGTGGTCACCGAGCGCACCCCGCATGATCAGCCACATGACCAGCTCGATCGCTTCTGCTCCGGCTTCCCTCAGGTACTCGATCGGCGGAATCTGCGCGAGCCGCTCCGGATTGCCTGCGAGGTCGTCCAGAAACGCCGTGTCGAATTCCTTGTTGATGAGCCCTGCACGCGGACCCTGAATCTGATGCGACATGCCGCCGGTCCCGAAAACGACGACGTTCAGATCCTCATCCCAGTCCGTGACCGCTTTGCGGATCGCCTTCCCGAGGTTGTAACACCGATTCCCGGTGGGCGCCGGGTACTGAATGACGTTGACGGCAAGTGGGATGACGCGGACGGGCCAGGCTTCCGGCTGGCCGTAAAGCAGCGTCATGGGAACCGTCAGGCCGTGATCGACCTGCATCTCATTGACGATCGTGATGTCGAATTCGTCCAGAACGAGAGACTGAACCATATGCGCGGCCAGTTCCGGGTAACCTCTGACTGGCGGTACCGGTCGCGGCCCCCAGCCCTCGTCCGCAATCTGACACTCGTCGCCGCAGCCGATTGCGAATGTCGGAATGATCTGAAAATCGAACGCATTCACATGGTCGTTGTAGACGACGATGGCGACGTCAGGCGCAGTATCGGCCATCCATTTCTTCGCCGGTTCATAACCGGTGAAGACCGGTTCCCAATACGGTTCGTGCATTTTGCCGAGATCCGCTGCAGCTCCGATGGCGGGTGTGTGCGACGTTCCGACGCCCGCAATGATATTCGCCATCAGTCGTTCCTTTCAGATTTCGAGCGCCAGCCATCCGGGGAACGTCCGCCGGCAAGCATCATGTCGACGTACTCCTGTTCGGACACACCGACCATCTGAGATGCCATGAACTGGTAGGATTTCCTGTCTGTAAACGCGAGTTTGGCCAGCGCATAGGAAACGCCTCCGAGCTCGAGCAGCTTGTTCCATTCCCGATTCAGGACGGCTTCCCGCTGTTCGTCGGTCATCGCGAACTTCTGCAGATAGGCACGCTCGTCTGCCCGAAACTCCTCGCGATTCTCGGCTGACATCAGCGAGTAGAGGAATTCATTCAGGTGGTACCCGATACGGGCACGCTGGGCGTCGAACACCCACGTTCCGGGAATGTCTTCGTAAGCTTCAGGTTTCTTACTCACGGGGCCGGTCTTTTTTTCTTGTCGTCGAGGGCGAGGAAATTTACCACAGAGCGTCGCACGATTCCTTTCCGCGCCGGAAAACCCGGTGCCTGTTCGCGTGCAGCACGGCGAAGCTCAGAGCCCCTTCGCATGCGGCGCCAGCAGGCGCGAGAGTGCCGCGTAGACTTTGGGTGTGCCGGCTACGATGTTGCCGCTGTCGAGGAAATCATCCGTGCCGGCGAAATCACTGATGCGTCCTCCGGCTTCGCGAATAATCAGTGTGCCGGCGGCGACGTCCCACTTGCTCAGCCCCAGCTCCCAGAACCCGTCGACCCGACCGGAAGCGACGTAACACAGATCGAGCGCCGCCGAGCCGGGGCGCCGAACGCCGGCGGTCTCGATCATGACGGCTCTGAGCATGCCCAGGTATCGGTCGATATTCGTTTCGGTCATTCGATACGGAAATCCGGTGGCGATCAGCGAACCCCTGAGTGAAACGGCCTTGCTGACGCGAATCTTGCGACCGTCGAGCTGCGCGCCCTGGCCCCGGCTCGCTGAAAAAATTTCCTGGCGTAGGGGGTCATAGACGACGCCATGCTGCAGTTCACCGTTGGCGGCAACGGCGATCGAGACGGAAAATACGGGAAACCCATGCATGAAATTCGTCGTTCCATCGAGCGGATCGATAATCCATTGGAATTCGTGATCGCCTTCGGCACCGCTTTCTTCGGCGAGGATGGCGTGGTCCGGGTAGTGGTCGCGAATGACGTCAATGATCGCCGTTTCGGCCTGTCTGTCCACCTGCGTGACGAAATCATTGTGGCCCTTCTCAGCAACCGGGAGCGATTCGAGGTGGTTTAGCTGGCGAATCATCAGCGTGCCTGCTCGTCGGGCAGCTTTAATCGCGATGTTGACCATGCCGTGCATCAGGCCGCGCAGCGTAAAGTAGTATTAGCCCGCGTACAAACCGAAGTTCAGATGGAAATACCAGTCCGCATCGTTTTGGTCGAGCCGACGCACCCGGGCAATATCGGCGCCGTGGCGCGTGCGATGAAAACCATGGGGCTGGCCGATCTCGCGCTCGTAAGGCCCCGACGCTTTCCCGATGACGAGGCGCTTGCGCGCGCCTCGGGTGCCGACGACGTCCTCGCCGCCGCGCGCGTGTGCGAATCACTGGCTGAGGCCATATCCGATTGCGGTTTCGTCGTCGGCACGAGCGCGCGGCTGCGCGCCCTGCCTTGTCCGGTCGTCAACCCGCGACGCTGCGCTGAACTGATCGTCGGACGGCTCAGGGCGACGCAGACCGCGGTCGTCATGGGAACGGAGTCATCGGGTCTGACCAACGAGCAGATGGCTCACTGCCGCTATCTGGTCAATATCCCGGCGAGTGCGGAATACAGCTCGCTGAACCTGGCGATGGCGACGCAGGTCATATGCTACGAGCTCCGCATGGCGGTGCTCGGCGTAAAGGGGGGTGATGTGATCGAAACGCGCGGCGATGCGCCTGCAACGGCGGGCGAACTCGAAGGGCTGCATGCGCATCTCGAGCGCGTGCTCGACGGTACCGGTTTCTTTAACCCGGATCATCCCAAAACCCTGCGTCTGCGGCTGCGTCGCCTGTTCCATCGGGCCGAACTCGATCGGACAGAGGTCAACATATTGCGCGGCGCATTGGCGGCGCTCGATCCCGAGCGGCGACGGCGCGACGAACCAAAGGAATGATTGCTCATGGCACAGCAGACGAAACGTTCGATCTATCTCGACTATGCGGCAACCACGCCGGTTGATCCGCGCGTCGTGGAGGCGATGCTTGGATGTCTCGGCCCGCAGGGGGACTTCGCTAACCCCGCATCGACGCATCCGCCGGGTCGTGCAGCCCGCGCGCTGGTGGAACGTGCGCGCGAACAGATTGCTGAACGCGTCGGCGCGCAGCCACAGGAGATCGTCTTCACCTCCGGGGCGACCGAAGCGAGCAATCTTGCGCTCAAGGGAGTATTGCTCGACAGCGGTGCGGCCGGGCCATCCGGGGATCCGCTGCCGCAGCGCCTGCTCACGACTCGTATCGAGCACAAATCCGTACTCGATACGGCAGATTTTCTGGCCGGCCGGGGCATCGACGTCGACTACGTGTCGACCGACGACAGCGGACGGCTCGATCCGGACGCGCTTGAAACTGCGCTGTATGCATCCTCGAAACCTGCGCTCGTATCCGTCATGCACGTCAACAACGAGCTGGGAACCGCGCAGGACATCGAGACGCTCGCCGCGGTCTGTTCGAGTCATGGCAGCTGGCTGCACGTCGATGCCGCACAAAGCGTCGGCAAGTTGCCGGTCGAGCTCGACGCCTGGGGCGTACGGCTGTGTTCGCTCACCGCGCACAAGATCTGCGGGCCCAAAGGTATCGGTGCGCTCTACGTGCGCGCCGGCACGCGCCCGGCGGCACAGATCCACGGCGGGGCGCACGAACGCGGTCTGCGCTCCGGTACGCTGGCGTCGCACCAGATCGTCGGCATGGGCGAGAGCTACGCCCTCGCGGACCCGTCCGCCGGGCAGCCGCGCATCGCGGCGCTCGCTGACAGGCTCTGGCGCGGCCTGCAGGCGATCGACGGCGTATTTCGCAACGGTTCACTCGAGTATTCGATCCCGAACATCCTGAGCGTCTGTTTCCCCGGCGTCGAGGGCGAAAGTCTGCGGCTGGCCCTGTCGGACCTCGCCGTCTCGAGCGGTTCCGCGTGCAATTCGGCCGTGCCCGAGCCCAGCTACGTGCTGCGCAGCCTCGGCCTGAGCGATGCGCTGGCCGGCAGTACGCTGCGCATCAGCATCGGTCGATTCACGACCGAAGACGAAGTCGATGAGGCGGTACGACGGATTTCTGACGCAGTCGCCCGATTGCGCCGCTGCGCCGATGCGGCGCCGGCCTGGTGCTCGAATTGATCGATTGAGCTAGACTAAACGGTTGACATGGACTACAGCGTCGAGGTGCGGCGGCGGTTTGCGGCAGCGCTGGCTGCGCCAGCGCAAAATACGCTCGACAGCGAAGTTTCCGCGAGTGCCGAGTCCGAAGATCGGGCGCTCGCGGTCTGGGTCCGGGCCCGGATCGGCGTCAGCGGCGAACGAATCGTCAGCGCCGCGTTCGACGTCTGGGGCTGTCCCGATACGATTGCCGCGGCGACTCTCGCTGCGGAACGAATTCGAGACGCAGCGCTCGAAGACTTTCGCGGGCTCGACGTGCATGTGCTGGCAGAGGACCTCGGTATCCCGACCGAAAAGCTCGGCAAGTTACTGCGACTCGAGGACGCTGCGCTGGCGGCTACAGCCAGAGCTCGCGAACAACTGAAGAAGGGAATCGACAATGGCAGTATCACTGACTGATTCGGCGGCCGAACGGGTTCGCAGTTACCTGGCCAGGCGTGGGCACGGTATTGGTTTGCGTATAGGCGTAAGGCGCACCGGATGCTCCGGGTGGGCATACATCGTCGACTACGCGGACGAAGTGGGCAATGAGGACATTGTTTTCGATACGGACGAGCTAAAGGTCGTGGTCGATAAGAAGAGTCTCGAGCTGATCGATGGCACGGAGATCGACTTCGTCAAGGAGGGCATTAACGAAGCGTTCAAATTCCGCAACCCGAACACGAAAGGCGAGTGTGGCTGTGGCGAAAGCTTCAGCGTTTAGTTTTTATTTCGATACAAGGACGAATAATGGCCGTTGAACGAACTCTGTCTATCATTAAGCCCGACGGCGTGGAAAAAAATCTCATCGGTGAGATTTACAGACGCTTCGAAAATGCCGGGTTGCGCATCGTGGCAGCCCGCATGATGCATCTGACCAGAGAGCAGGCAGAGGGCTTTTACGCTGTGCATCGTGAACGACCGTTCTTCGGCGATCTCGTCGATTACATGATTTCCGGCCCCGTCATCGTCCAGGTCCTCGAAGGTGATGATGCAATCGCCCGAAATCGCGAGATCATGGGTGCAACCAATCCAGCTGATGCGGCGCCGGGGACGATTCGAGCAGACTTTGCCGCCTCCATCGAACAGAACGTCGTGCACGGATCCGATGGCCCCGGTACCGCGGCAACCGAAATTGCTTACTTCTTCGAAGAGGGAGACGTTTGCCCGCGGACGCGCTAAGTTCGTCGACAGTATTTGCTCGGCGCAATCTGCTCGGCCTGCCGAATGCCGAGCTCGCTGAGTTTTTCGGCGCGTTGGGCGAGAAGCCGTTTCGCGCGCGCCAGCTCATGCAGTGGATCTATCAGCGTCGTGTTTTCGATTTCGAAGCGATGACGGATCTCAGTCGCGATCTGCGTGGGCGGCTGGCTGCCGCCGCATGTCTGGAGCTGCCCGAAGTGCTGCGCCGCGAGGATTCAGCCGACGGCACGCGCAAATGGCTTATCAGTGTCGGCGAGGGTCAGGCGGTCGAATCCGTGTTCATTCCGGAGCCCAATCGCGGCACGCTGTGTATTTCGTCACAGGCAGGCTGCGCGCTCGATTGCGCTTTTTGCGCGACCGGCCATCAGGGGTTCAATCGCAACCTGACAGCGCCCGAGATTCTCGGTCAGGTGCTGATCGCGAGTGCTCAAACAGACACCGATATTACTAACATCGTGTTTATGGGTATGGGAGAGCCGCTCGCAAATTACGACAACGTCCTGCGTGCCGTACGCATTCTCACGGACGATTTCGGCTTTGGTTTGTCGCGGCGGCGTGTAACGATCTCAACGGCCGGACTGGTGCCGCAGCTGTTGAGGCTCGCCCGTGAGTGCAATGTCGCGCTGGCTGTTTCTCTACACGCAACGACCGACGAATTGCGCAACCGACTCGTGCCGATCAACCGCGTGCATTCGATCGACAAGTTGCTGAATGCGTGCTGGCAGTACGCGGAAGTGCTGGCTTCGCGGCATATCACGTTCGAATACGTCATGCTGGCCGACATCAACGACGCCGCGGCCGATGCCAGGCGTCTGGTCGGCCTGCTCGGCAGACGCCCGGCCAAGGTCAATCTGATCCCGTTCAACCCCTTCCCCGGGTCAGCGTTTCAATGCTCGAAACCGGAGTCGATCGATCGCTTCGTTCGAATCCTACGGGATAATGGAATCGTTGCTACCATACGGCGTGCTCGAGGCGACGACATCGCTGCCGCCTGCGGACAACTGGCGGGGCGCGTCAACGACCGACGCAAGGTCAGGCTTGGAGAAAAGCTCTCAGGGGTAGTAAGCGCATGAGAATCACCTTTACGAGTGCCGGCATCGTCGCGATTGCTGCGGCAGCGTGCCTTTTGAACGGATGTACGACCGTTTCGGAGTCTGCGAGACCGCGCCCGGCGACGAGCGAAGAAGCTGCGCGTGCGAACCTGACGCTCGGCATTGCCTACGTGCGTGAACGAAGCTATGAACTGGCCATCGAAGCCCTGACGCGCGCATTGAGCATCAATCCGCGGCTCGCAGATGCACACAGCACAATCGCGATCGCATATGACCAGCTCGGTGACGTCGAGCTGGCCGAGGAACACTATCGGCGGGCCACCGAGCTCGAGCGCGATAACGCCGTGGCAGCCAACAGCTATGCAGTATTTTTGTGCCGGCGTGGGCGCTGGTCGGACGCTGAGCCATACTTTCGCCGTGCCGTCGAGAACCCGCGTTATCCCACGCCGGATGTCGCATTGACGAACGCCGGGATCTGCGCGCGCAATGCCGGCGATGAGGCTGCAGCGGAGCAGTTTTTTCGGGAAGCGCTGACGCGCAACAACACTTCTGCCAACGCACTTGCGGCGATGATGGACCTGTCGTTTTCTCAGGGGAACTATCTGCGTGCCCGCGCGTTCATGCAGCGGTACCTCGAGTCGCAGCCGCCAACAGCCCAGGTACTGACCATGTGTGTCGAGATAGAAACCGAGCTTGGCAACGAAGCCGATGCGGACGATTGCCGCCGGACGTTGAGTGAACGTTTCCCCGGTGCTCCGGTTCCGGGTGCCGAGGCGGCCCAGCTATAAGGCGCTGCATGAGCGAAGAGGCAGTATCGGCTCCCGAGGAATCCGGCGAGCAGAGCGATGAAACGCTCGGTCGTCGGTTGCGCTCGGCGCGCGAGTCGCGTGAATTGTCGATCGAAAAGATCGCTGATGAGCTGCGCATCGAAGCGCACGTCCTGCGCGCGCTGGAAGAGGATCGGCTGAGCGATATCAAGGTCGCCCCGGTGTTCATCAAGGGCTATATCAAACAGTACGGCCGGCTGCTGGATCTCGATTACGACGAACTGCGTGAGGCCTTCCAAAGGCAGGCGGATTCGGAAGATGTGCGGTTGCGACCCAACCGGGCCATCTATCTGCGCGATGAGCGCCAGATCACGATATGGATCATTGCCGCGCTCGCCGTGCTGCTCGTGGGTGTCGCGCTGGTCGCCTGGTGGCTCGGTGCGGAAGAGGGCTTTTCTTTTGGCTCGCGCAGTGGTGACGGTGACTCGGACAGCGCCAGCGTCGCAGCGCCGGTCACTTCGCGTGCGCTGCCGTCCTCGCGCCAGGGACCGGCGCCGCTGAGTCGCGAAGCATCCGATGTGACAGCGGTTCCCGCCGCAGCAGAGCAGCCCGCATCGGCTTCGCCTGCGCCGCAACGCAGCGAAGCGCCGGGGGAGGCCGAGACGGATGCGGAGGCGGATCTGGCGCTGGCTGTTACGCAGCCGCGCGCCGCAACGCCGGTACCCGAAGATTCGGCACGCGAGGATACGGCGGGGGCGCCCGATCCGATTCCCACCGAGCCCGAGTCCGGTTCCGTGGCGATGGTTTTCGAGTTCTCAGCTGAGAGCTGGTTCGAGCTGACGGATGCCCGTGGTCGTCGCATCTATTACGACCTTGCGGACGCTGGCAGCAGACTGCGCTTCATGGCATTGCCTCCGGCGCGCGTGCTGATCGGCAACGCCGATGCCGTCAGCATCACCGTTGACTTCGAACCGTATGCGGTGCCGAGCTCGAGCCTGCGCGGCAATGTCGCCAGCTTCGTCATCGACGCCGCTGCGGATTGACGTCGATGTCCGATCTCATCCAACCCGTGCGCGGGATGAACGATATTTTGCTCGACTCGGCTCCGCTATGGGAGCAGCTCGAGTGTTCTGCAGCCCGTATGTTCAAAGCCTACGGTTATACCCAGGTGCGTCTGCCGATACTGGAGCGAACGGAGCTATTCAAACGTTCGATCGGTGAGTTCACCGATATCGTCGACAAGGAAATGTACACCTTCGAGGACCGTAATGGCGACAGTCTGACCCTGCGTCCCGAAGCCACGGCAAGCGTCGTGCGCGCGTGTCTCAGTAATGGCCTGCTGCACAACCAGCAACAGAAGCTCTGGACGGCAGGTCCGATGTTTCGGCGCGAAAAGCCGCAAAAGGGTCGCTATCGTCAGTTCCATCAGCTCAGTGTGGAGGCGATCGGGTATGCGGAAGCTGAAGCGGACGCCGAGCTTATCGCGATGTCTGCCAGGCTTTGGCAGGCGCTCGGGATTTCACATCTGACGCTGGAACTCAATTCGCTCGGTACGCCGGAATCCCGCAATGAATATCGAACGATCCTGACTGAGTATTTCCGGGCGCGCGAATCCGAGCTCGATGCAGACAGTCTGCGCCGGCTGGAGCGCAATCCACTGCGTATTCTCGACAGCAAGAACCCGGCCATGCAGTCGCTGCTGAGCGCTGCGCCGACCCTGGCTGATCACCTCGACGACGAGTCACGCGAGCATTTCGATCGTGTGCGTGACCTGCTCGATGACGGCGGCATCGCGTATTCGATCAACCCGCGTCTGGTGCGAGGACTCGACTACTACACTCGCACCGTCTTCGAATGGGTCACCGACCGGCTGGGTGCCCAAAGTGCCGTGTGTTCGGGTGGACGCTACGACGGGCTCGTCGCCCAGCTCGGTGGGCGAGACACGCCCGCGGTGGGCTGGGCGCTCGGCATCGAGCGTATCGTCGAGCTGCTGAAGCTCGATGCGGACGAAGGCGAAAGCGCAACGGCTGACATCTTCATCGCCTGTGTCGGCGAAGCCGCCCGTCGTCAGGGGTTTTCCTGCGCTGAAAGCCTGCGGGCAGAATTTCCGGAATTACGCGTGGTCTTTGGCTTGTCGGCCGCGGGGCTGAAGGCGCAGCTGCGTCGGGCAGACCGCACGGGGGCGCGGTATGCGGTGATCATCGGTGACGATGAATGTGCGGCAGGCCAGGTCAGCGTCAAGCCGCTGCTGAGCGACGCGCCCCAAAGGCGAATGTCGCTGACTCAGTTCATCGACACGCTTCGTCAGCCGGCGGCAGACACGCAGGCGCTTTCCCCGTAGCCTGCTAGAATAGCGCGCCTTCTTGCGGTGCCACGGAGAATTCGGTGGACGAATACCTGTCAGAAAAGGAACAAATCGAGCAGATCCGCCAGTGGTGGTCTGACTACGGCTGGTACCTGCTCGGCGGCGTCGCGATCGGTCTGTTGTCGATTTTCGGATATCTGCGCTATCAGGACAGCGTGGCCGCTTCGGCGGAAGCTGCCGCAGCACTGTACAGTCAGCTCGAAGCTGCGGTCGAAGACGATGATCTGAGCGAAGCCGAACGCGTGCTGGCGACCCTGCAAGCCGAGCACGACGGCAGCCCATATGCCGACAACGGAGCGCTGATGCTGGCCAGAATGACGCTCGTCAGCGATACGGGCCGCGCGATCGAAGCATTACGCCATGTTTTCGAAACCTCACGCGATGACGAGATTCGGATGATCGCGAGACTACGGCTCGCTCGCGTGCTTGCCTGGCGGGAACGATACGACGAAGCGCTCGAATTGCTGTCGTTGGATCAGTCGGGGCCATTTGCCGCACGCATGTCGGATATTCGTGGCGACGTCCTGCTCGCCAGCGGTGACGGCGACGGCGCACGTGCAGCCTACACGGCTGCGCTGATCATGCCGGGTTCCGATTCGATCGATCGGAACTATCTGCAGATGAAGCTCAGCAATCTGCTCGTCGCCGAGCCGGCCGAAGTCGAGGCGCGCGAACCTGGCGTCGATCTCGAGGCGGTCGAAGCCGCGATGGACGGAGCCGACGCGGCTGCCACTGAAGAGGCAGGTAACGAGCCGTGAGTCGAGTCACCCCGCGAACACGCCGCCGCTCGTCGGTGCTGCGTTGTGTCGTCCTCGCGTGCCCCGTGTGGCTGGTTTCCGGCTGCGGCCTGTTTGGAGGTGACGATGACGCGATCGAGCCGCCAGCTGAACTCGTCGAATTCAACTCGGATCTGGACGTCCGCCGGCTCTGGAACACGAAGATCGGCGGCGCGACGGAGCGCCTGCGCCTCGGTCTGAAGCCGGCGAGTGACGGCGCGAGCATTTATGTCGGATCTTATGACGGGCGTATCGAGGCGCTCAGCGCTGATACAGGCCGTTCGCAGTGGTCGAGCCGACTCGACGTGAACCTGACCGCCGGTCCGGCTTTCGGTGCCGGGAGTCTGGCATTCGGCACGGCCAATGGCGAACTCATACTCGTCGATGCCGCCACGGGCGAAGTTCGCTGGCAACGTCCGGCCGGGAGCGAAGTGATCGCGCCGCCGGCCATCGGTTCCGATGTCGTCGTTTTTCGCACAGTGGACGGGCGGCTGCGCGCGTTCGATCTCGACACCGGCGACGAGGTCTGGAGCGTCGAACAGAGTCTGCCGCCGCTGACGCTGCGCGGTGACACGGCGCCCGTCATTACCGGGCAGATCGTCGTCAGCGGATTCGACAACGGACGAATCGGCGCCTACGACATCGATACCGGTACGCCGCTTTGGGAAATTCCCATCGCAAATTCATCAGGCCGCAACGAGCTGGAAAGACTCGTCGATATCGGCAGCAATCTCGCTGTCGTCGGCAACGACGTTTATACCGTGGGTGTCAACGGACGCGCCGTGGGTATCGATTTGCGCACCGGACAGGTCGTGTGGCAGCAGGAAACCTCCTCGTTCGCGGGGCTTGGCGTAGACGCAAACAACGTGTACGTCACTGACGAGTTCGGTACGGTGGCGGCGTATGACCGACGCCGCGGAGCGCCGATCTGGCGCCAGGAGGATCTTCGTCTGCGCGACGTCACTGCCGCGACACGCTTCGGTAACCTGCTGGTCGTCGGGGACTTCGAAGGCTACCTCCACTGGCTCGATCCCGAAGACGGGCGGTTTCGGGCACGCGAGCGTGCCGGTTCCGACCGGATAACGGCTCCGCCGCTCGTTCTCGGACAAACCCTCTACGTACAAAGCGATGACGGCAGTGTTTCGGCATTCGTTTTGCGTGATCCAAACGCCTGACTGCAAACCCTCCGGGTGGAGGTTCAGCAAATCGGCTGCGGGAGAGACCGTTGTTATCAGCTGTGGCACTCGTCGGTCGCCCTAACGTCGGCAAATCAACGCTTTTCAATCGGTTGACGCGCTCGCGCGACGCGCTCGTGGCGGATCATCCCGGCGTAACCCGGGATCGTCGCTACGGCCTTGCTGCACACGAAGACCGGCAACTGCTCGTGATCGACACGGGTGGTCTGGAAAGCGACGCATCGGATACGCTGCGTTCGCTCGTGGCGCGTCAGGTCGAATTCGCGATCGAAGAGGCGCAGGTCGTCGTTCTCGTCGTCGATTACCACGAGGGGCTTACGGCCGAAGATCAGCAGATCGCCGATCGCATCCGACTTGCGGGCCGCCGTGTCGTCGTCGCTGTCAACAAGAGCGAAGGCATAGCCGCAGAGATCGCGGAGGCGGAGTTTTACGCGCTCGGCGTCGGTCAGCCCATTGGAATTGCTGCAAAGTACGGCCGCGGGATCGGGCGCCTGCTCGAGGCCATCGTCACCGGCCTGCCGGAGCCGGACGAAGTCGAATTGCCGCCCGGCTCGGGCCCGCGAATTGCCGTCGTCGGCCGTCCAAACGTGGGTAAGTCCACCCTCGTCAACCGATTACTTGGACGACAACAGCAGGTTACGTCTGACGTGCCCGGAACGACGCGCGACAGCATCCTGATCCCCTGCGAACGCGACGGGCAATCGTTCGTACTCGTTGATACGGCAGGGATCAGACGTCGCGCCCGAGTCAGCGACGCGCTCGAGAAGTTCAGCATCGTCCAGAGCCTGCAGGCAATCTCTCAGGCGCAGGCCGTCATTGTTCTCGTCGATGCGACCGAAGGAATCACTGACCAGGATCTGCACCTGATCGGTGTTGTCATCGAGCAGGGACGTGCGCTGACGATCGGAATCAACAAGTGGGACGGGCTGCCGCAGCGCGAGCGCGGCAGAATACTGCGCGAGGTGGACCGACAGCTGGGCTTTGTCGATTTCGCCGATGTTCGTCAGATCTCTGCGTTGCACGGCAGCGGTATTGCGGAGCTGCTGGAATCCGCCCTGAGCGCTTACGAGGCGGCCGGACGCACCGTGCCGACGCCGCGGCTCAACGAAATCCTCGCTGACATTGTGCAGACGAATCCGCCGCCGATCGTCCGCGGGCGTCGGATCCGCCTGCGGTACGCGCATCAGGGCGGGCGCTACCCGCCCACGATAGTCATCCACGGATCGCAGGCGCAGCGGCTCCCTGGCCATTATCGTCGCTACCTCGAGAATACGTTTCGCGAAGTGCTGCGTTTACGCGGTACGCCAGTGCGCATCGAGCTCAGAACCGGCGAGAATCCGTTCTCCGGCCGGCGTAACAAATTGACACCACGTCAGCAGCGCCGCCGCGAACGAGTCATTCGGCACGGCAGAAAATAGTTCTACGCACATAACCAGAAGTTACAAAGAGCCTTCCGGTGGGGCCGTAAACTCGCGAGTTCGAAGTCGGACGGAAGACAGCAAGTAGTGGTCAACGCGCGTCAGGTCGTCGTTTTCGACGGCGAATTTCCCATGTATCGCGGCGGTAGCCTGCTCAATCCGGTGTTCGCGTACGAAACCTGGGGTCAGCTAAATGCCGAGCGGGACAACGCGATCATCATTTTCACCGGGCTGTCTCCGTCGGCACATGCGGCATCCTCCCCGAAAGATGCATCACCGGGCTGGTGGGAGGACATGATCGGTAAGGACAAGCCGATCGATACGAACCGGTTCTACGTCATTTGCGTCAATTCGCTCGGCAGTTGCTTCGGTTCGACGGGGCCGGCATCGATCAATCCGCGCACGGGAGAGTTGTACCGGCTCGAATTTCCTCTGTTGTCGCTCGAGGACGTCGCACGCGGCGGATACGAGGTGCTGCGACACCTCGGAATCGATCGCCTGCATGCCGTCATTGGCCCTTCGATGGGCGGAATGACGTCGCTGGCGTTCGAGGTCATGTTTCCCGGTATGAGCGAGCGACTCGTGTTGATGTCTTCCGGGCCCCGTTCATTGCCGTTCTCGATTGCGCTGCGCTCGCTGCAGCGTGAGATGATCCGTCGCGATCCCGATTTCATGGACGGCAATTATGCGATCGACAAGCCGCCGCTGACAGGCATGCGGATGGCGCGCAAACTGGGAATGATCACCTATCGGTCGGCCGAGGAGTGGCGCCTCAGATTCGGCCGTGAGCGTACCCCTACGGATCAGTCCGGCGGCGATCCGTTCGGGCTCATGTTCGAGGTCGAGGCCTACCTCGAGCATCACGCAAAAAAATTCACCGGGCAATTCGATCCTAACTGTTATCTGTATCTTTCGCGCGCGAGCGATATGTTCGATATTGCCGCCCACGGAGCGACAGTCGAGGCCGCGCTGGCACGCGTGCAGGCGAAGAAGATTCTGATCATCGGCGTCAAGACGGATTTTCTGTTTCCGATCTATCAGCAGCAGGAGCTTGCCGATGGACTGACTAAGGCAGGCAGGCAGGTCGACTACGTCGCGCTCGATTCACTCCAGGGCCACGATTCGTTTCTCGTGGATATGGATAGCTATCGTCCGCTAGTCGCCAGGTTCTTCTCCTGAGTCGTCACGATTCTCGATAGCCGTTACGCTGGCACGCAGTGTGCCGCGGCTCAGGCGAACGCTGAGCGAATCCCCGAGCTGTGTGTTTCCTGACGTCCGGAGGATCTGTCCGTCCGCACCGGTTACGATGGCATAGCCGCGTTCCAGCGTTGCCAGTGGACTGAGCGACTGCATCGCTCGCGCCGCGAGCCCCACGCGATGGCGCGATCGCTCGATTTTCTGCGTCAGCGCCGCTTTGCTGCGATCCGCCAGCCGCTGACACAGGCCCCGCATCTGCTCGAGCCGGGTACGCGGATGGCGTGCCGCCAGCCGCAGTTCGAGCCGCTGCAGGCTTGCGCGGCGCGTACTGAGTGCCGCAATAAACGCCGAGCGCAGTCGCCGCTCAGCATCGTCGAGCCGCTGCGAGTATTCGCGCATGGCCGTCCCCGGATGTGCGCGCTCGAGCCGGTGTCCGAGCGCTTCGAGCCGGTAGGCTTCGGACCTCAGCCTGGCGGCGATGAACTGGGTGAGCGCGCGCTGAACCTGTGTCAGGCGTTGTTCGAATTCCGTCCGTGGCGGCGCGGCGAGCTCTGCGGCCTGCGAGGGCGTCGGTGCACGAAGGTCTGCGACGAAGTCGGCGATCGTAAAGTCCGTCTCATGACCCACACCGCTGATGATCGGTATATCCGAGTCCGCAATGGCGCGGGCGACGACCTCTTCGTTGAATGCCCACAGGTCTTCGATCGAACCGCCGCCACGTGTCACGATCAGCAGATCGCATTCGCGTCTCACGTTGGCGAGCGCGATGGCTGCGGCCAGCTCTGCCGGAGCGGCGTCTCCCTGCACCGAACTGGGATAGATGATCACAGGGATCGATGCGAAGCGTCGGCGCAGGGCCGTCAGAACGTCATGGATCGCGGCGCCGGACGGGGAAGTGACAATGCCGATTCGATTCGGCAGTGCTGGCAGAGCCCGCTTGCGGGACTCGTCGAAGAGCCCTTCGGCTGCGAGTTTTTCCTTCAGTAATTCGAAGCGCCGACGCAACGCCCCGATACCGGCTTCCTCGACGTAGTCGACTATGAGCTGATAGTCACCGCGCGCGGCGTAGATGCTGAGCCGCGCGCGCACCAGGA
>JASFSB010000002.1:0-17835 GCA_050114615.1 Gammaproteobacteria bacterium | reverse complement strand
CCCTCGCGGCGGGCAAGCTTGCATGTCGGACCTCGATATCTGGCAATAATTGCTTCCGCTCTAAACTCGTCGTTTCTTGGGTGGTCTGCACCCGTTGTGTGGAATCGGAGTCACGTCGTCGATCTGGGTAATACGAAAACCGACCGCGTTGAGCGCACGAACTGCCGACTCACGACCCGGACCGGGGCCCTTCACACGCACTTCGAGGCTCTTGACACCATAGTCCTTCGCAGAATTGCCGGCTTTCTCCGCCGCCACCTGAGCGGCAAATGGCGTGCTCTTGCGGGAACCTTTGAATCCGCAGCCACCGGCAGTGGCCCAGGACAACGCATTTCCCTGTCGATCAGTAATCGTAATGATCGTATTGTTGAACGACGCGTGCACATGAGCCACGGCGTCCAGAATCTGCCGTTTAACCTTCTTACGTTGTTTGACGGGCTGTTTAGCCATGTCAGCTCCTACTTCCTGATTGGCCGACGCGGGCCTTTGCGAGTCCGGGCGTTCGTTCTGGTCCGCTGCCCGCGGGCAGGCAGTCCGCGGCGATGTCGAATACCTCGGTAACACCCAAGATCCATGAGCCGTTTAATGCTCATGGCGACTTCACGTCGCAGGTCGCCTTCGACCGTAAAACGTGCCACTGCATCGCGAATTCTCGCGACCTCCGGCTCGCTCAGGTCTTTCACCCTGGTTGCCGGATCGATGCCTGCGCTGGAGCAGACACTGTGCGCACGCGTCCGGCCGATGCCGTGGACGTGCGTCAGCGCGACCCATATATGCTTGTTGACCGGGATGTTGATCCCTGCGATTCGTGCCATTTCTATTACCGTTATTTGATAGCGCCGCGGGGCCTTAACCCTGACGTTGCTTGTGACGCGGATCCGTGCATATGACGCGGACTACCCGATTGCGCCGAATGATTTTGCAATTGCGGCAGATCTTTCTGACCGATGCTCTGACCTTCATGACTGACTCCTTCCGGTCGCTTATGCGCGACCCTTGGCCCCCCGCAGGTTTGCCTTCTTCATTAAGCCTTCGTACTGATGGCTCATCATGTGTGCCTGGAGCTGCTGCATGAAATCCATCGTGACGACTACGATGATCAGCAGCGATGTGCCACCGAAATAAAACGGCACGTTGAACTGATAAATCATCAATTCGGGCATCAGACACACACCGGTGATGTACAACGCCCCCCAGAAAGTGAGCCGCGTGAGCACCTTGTCGATATATTCGGCAGTCTGCTGACCGGGACGGATACCGGGAATGAACGCGCCGGATCGTTTGAGGTTATCCGCCGTGTCGCGGGAATTGAACACCAATGACGTATAGAAGAAACAGAAGAACATGATCAGTGACGCGTAAATCAGAATGTATACCGGCTGACCGGGCGACAAACTGGCAGACAGGCCGGTCAGCCAGTTGTAGGCCTGACTCGTGCCAACCCAATTGGCGATCGTTGCCGGAAACAAAATGATGCTCGAGGCGAAAATGGGCGGAATGACGCCGGCCATGTTCAGCTTGAACGGCAGATGGCTCGTCTGCCCCGCATACATGCGCCGACCCTGCTGGCGCTTGGCATAGTTCACGGTGATACGCCGCTGTGCCCGCTCCATGAATACGACGAAACCGGTCACTACGAGAACGAGAATCAACAGGATGATCGGCATCGCCTGATTCATCGCGCCGTTGTTGACCAGTTCGATCGTGCCGCCGATTGCTGATGGCAGGCCGGAGAGGATGCTGGCCAGGATAATCATCGAGATCCCGTTACCCACTCCGCGCTCGGTAATTTGTTCGCCGAGCCACATCAGGAACATCGTGCCTGTAACCAGCGTAATGACGGCAGTCACAACGAATGACGGTCCCGGATTGAGCACGAAATTCTGACTTTGCAGATAGGTCGTCGAGGCAGTCGCCTGAAATGCAGACAGGACGACGGTTGCATAGCGCGTGTACTGAGTGATCTTGCGGCGGCCGGACTCACCTTCCTTACGCAGCTGCTTGAGCGGCTCGACGATGTGTGTCGACATCTGCATGATGATCGATGCCGATATGTAAGGCATGATCCCCAGCGCGAAAATCGACAATCGCTCCATCGCTCCGCCGGAGAACATGTTGATCATCGACAGAATCGTGCCCGACTGGTCGTTGAAGAACTGCTCCAGCGCAACCGGGTCGATACCCGGCACCTGAATATAGGTCCCGATGCGATAAACGATGAGCGCGCCGATCAGGAACAGCAGGCGTTGCCGAACCTCGGAAAAACGGGTTGCGTTTCCGAGCAGTGCGGCAGCGTTTGGTGTTCCCGGGGCAGCCATGGCTATGCGACCGACCCTCCGGCGGCCTCGATCGCTTTGGCGGCACCGGCCGTTGCCGCGATACCGCTCAGTTTCACGGCAACGTTGAGCTCACCAGCCAGGATCACCTTGGCCTTCAGCGTCCCCTGCGGAACGACGCTCGCCTTTTTGAGCACGTCGAGTGTGACCTCCTGATCGGCAAAACGTGCCAGTTCGTTCAGCCGAACCTCGGCCGTTCTGATCGCCTTGCGAGACAGGAAACCGATTTTGGGCAGCCGCCTTTGCAGTGGGTTCTGACCACCCTCGAACCCGACCTTGTGGTAACCGCCGGAGCGCGCATGCTGGCCTTTCACACCGCGGCCGGACGTCTTGCCCTGCCCGGCAGCATGACCGCGCCCGGGGCGCTTTCCGGCAGCCTTTGCGTTTCGCCCTGGCTTGATTGAATTCAGTCGCATCGCAGTTCCTAATTCTGTTCCTGAACGCGCAACAGGTATGCCACTTTGTTGATCATGCCGCGGTTCTCCGGCGTATCGATCACTTCGACGGTCTGGCGGATTCGACGCAGACCAAGGCCCGCGAGGCACTCGGCGTGCCCGGGAACGCGGCCATACCGGCTTTTTACGAGTGTCACTTTCAAAGTCTTCTCTTTAGCGGCCATAGCCTGAGCCCTCAAGCGAGAATCTCTTCCACTGTCTTGCCGCGCTTGGCGGCAATCTGTTCCGGCGACCGCATACCCACCAGTGCGTTGAACGTTGCACGCACGACGTTGATCGGATTGCGGGAACCGTAACTCTTGGCCAGCACGTTGCGAACGCCGGCACATTCGAATACGGCGCGCATAGCGCCCCCGGCGATGATTCCGGTACCGTCGGATGCAGGCTGCATGAATACACGCGTTGCGCCGTGGCGGCCCTGCATGTCGTACTGCAGCGTATCTTTCTTCAGATGTACACGCGTGAGATTCTTGCGTGCGGACTGCATCGCCTTTTGAATCGCCAGGGGCAATTCACGCGCTTTGCCGTATCCGAAGCCGACGCGACCATTCCCGTCACCGACGACGGTCAGCGCGGTGAAACCGAACTGACGGCCGCCCTTAACGACCTTCGCGACGCGGTTCACCGCTACGAGCTTTTCCTGGAGTTCTTCGGTGTTGGCCATTTCGTGTGTTTCCTAGAATTCCAGGCCGGCCTCGCGCGCAGCATCGGCCAGCGCACGGACTCGACCGTGGTATTTGAACCCTGAACGATCGAACGCCACACGCTCGATGCCGGCAGCTTTGGCACGCTCCGCCAGCAGTTTTCCGACGGCTGCTGCCGCTTCGCAGTTGCCGGTCGCCTTGAGCGAATCGCGGATATCCTTCGCAAGCGTCGAAGCACTCGCAGCAACCGTACCGTCGTCAGGTGCAATGATCTGGGCATAGATATGCCGCGGCGTACGATGCACGGAAAGCCGGTGTGCACCGAGTAACGCGATTTTCGCGCGCGCCTTCTTCGCACGTCGCAGTCTTTTTTGCTTCTTGTCCATTCCCGGAACCTACTTCTTCTTCGCTTCCTTCATGACGATGCGCTCGTTTGCATAGCGGACACCTTTGCCTTTGTAGGGCTCCGGCGGGCGATAGCGGCGCAGCTCAGCGGCTACCTGGCCCACGGCCTGACGATCTATCCCTCTGACGACGATCTCGTTCGCTGCGGGCGTCTCGACCGTGACGCCTTCGGGCACGTCATATACAACCGGATGCGAAAATCCGAGCGACAGGCTGACTTTTTTGCCCTGTGCCTGTGCGCGATAACCGACGCCAACCAGTTCGAGCTTCTTCTCGAAGCCGCTGGTCACACCGGTGACCATATTGTTAATGAGCGAGCGCGTCGTTCCGGCAATGGCGGTCGCAAACCCGCTGCGCGATCGCGGCGCAACTCGTACGCTGGCATCGTCCGTCTCAACTTCGACTTCGGAGTTGAGATTCATCGACAAGCTTCCTTTCGGCCCCTTCACGGTCAACGCACTGCCCGCGAGGGTGATGCTGACGTCCTTGCCGAATTCAACAGGCTGTTTGGCTATTCTCGACATTGCGATATCGCTCTGACTCTCCGCTCAGCGTCTACGACACGTAACAAAGCACTTCACCGCCGTGGCCGGCGGCGCGCGCCTGTCGATCGGTCATCACGCCATTCGACGTCGATACAATGGCTACACCGAGTCCACCCTGAACTTTGGGCAGATCCCCGGCACTCTTGTACATTCGCAACCCGGGCCGACTGACTCGGTCGATGCGTTCGATCACCGGCTGATTGCGGTGGTAGCGCAGGTTGATCGTCAACGTCTTCCTGACACCGTCTTCGCTCGTAGTCGCCGACTCGATATAGCCCTCCGCCGCGAGCACGTCTGCAATCGCGACCTTGATTTTCGATGCAGGCATCGCAACCGACGCCTTGCGCGCCGACTGAGCATTTCGGATGCGCGTCAGCATGTCCGCAATGGGGTCACTCATACTCATGGGTTCGCTATGCCTCCGCTACCAGCTCGCCTTCGAAAGCCCGGGGATCTCCCCGCGCATCGTTGCCTCACGCAGCTTGTTGCGGCCCAGTCCGAACTTTCGGTAGTAGCCCTGCGGCCGACCGGAAACGGAGCAACGATTGCGCAGGCGTACCGGACTGGCATCGCGCGGCAGTTTCTGCAGCTTTACGCGAGCTGCATCTTTCGCGAGGTCGTCAACATTGGGATCCCGCAGGATCTTGCGGAGCTCAGCGCGTTTCGCGGCGTAACGCGCCACCACACGCGTTCGTTTGCGCTGACGTTCCACCATCGACTTTTTGGCCATCAGTAACTCTCCGATTCTATGCGCGCAGCGGGAAACTAAACGCTTCGAGCAAAGCCTGCCCGGCTGCATCGTCACGCGCGGTTGTAGTAATGGCGATATCGAGACCCCGCAGCGAGTCGACCTGATCGTAGTCGATCTCCGGGAATATGATCTGTTCGCGCACGCCCAGGTTGTAATTGCCGCGACCGTCAAACGCCTTGCGAGAGAATCCACGGAAATCGCGGATTCGCGGAATCGCCACGTTGACGAGCCGATCGAGAAATTCGTACATACGCTCGCGCCGCAGTGTTACCTTGCAGCCGATCGGGAAACCCTCACGAATCTTGAAGCTCGCTACTGAAACCCGCGCCTTACACGGCACGGGCTTCTGGCCGGAAATGCGCGCCAGATCATTCATGGCGTTCTCGAGCGCCTTGCGATCCGCGACCGCTTCGCCCACGCCCATATTCAGCGTGACTTTGGAGATGCGCGGCACGGACATGCGGTTCGTCAGCTCGAGCTTCTGCATGAGATCGGGGACGATCTTCTCGTTATATAGTGTCTGCAGCCTGCTCATGGTCAGCTGTCCACCACTTCGCCGTTGGATTTGAAATACCTGACACGACGACCGTCGCTCAGCGTCCTGACGCCGACTCTGTCGCCCTTCCCCGTCACCGAATTGAAGAGCATGACGTTCGAAATATCGAGCGATGCTTCCTTTTCGATGATGCCGCCGGGAACGCCGGCATTCGGGTTCGGTTTTTGGTGCTTCTTCACCAGATTAATGTTCTCGACGAGCACTCGGCCATTGTCGAGAACACGGGTGACAGCGCCGCGCCGCCCTTTGTCCTTGCCTGAAATGACGATGACTTCGTCACCTTGTTTGATTCGTCGCATACCGGTGTCCCTCAGAGCACTTCCGGCGCGAGCGAAATGATCTTCATGAAGCGGCTCGTGCGCAGCTCCCGCGTTACCGGACCGAAGATGCGGGTTCCGATGGGCTCGAGGCGCTGATTCAGCAGCACAGCAGCATTACCATCGAAGCGAATCGCGGAACCGTCGGGGCGGCGCAGACCCTTACGCGTGCGCACGACGACCGCGTTGTACACCTCGCCCTTCTTCACGCGCCCGCGTGGAATGGCATCTTTGACCGTCACCTTGATGATGTCGCCGATGCGCGCATACCGGCGTTTTGATCCGCCGAGGACCTTGATGCACATCATCCTGCGCGCGCCGCTGTTGTCTGCGGCCGACAGCACTGTTTGCGCCTGAATCATGCCCTACGCTCCGATTTCCTGCCCGTTGATCGCAACGACGCGCCAGGATTTGGTCTTCGAGATCGGCCGGCACTCGGTGATCGTGACCGAGTCGCCGTCGTTGCAGGCGTTGGCTTCGTCGTGCGCAACCACCTTCGTCGTTCGCCGGATGTATTTCCCATAGACCGGGTGCGGTTTCTTGCGTTCGATCGCGACCGTCACACTCTTGTCCATCTTGCTGCTGACGACCCGACCGTCGACAGTGCGCAGCTTCTCCGAAATTTCCCGCTCCGTACTCATGCCTGATCCTTGCCAGCCCCCTGGTCTTTGTCGGCCAACTCTCGCTCACGCAAAAGCGTCTTGATTCGTGCTATGTCCGAGCGAACCTTGCCGAATTCGCTCGGCCGCGCGCTTTGTCCTGTCGCTGACTGCATGCGCAGATTGAATTGCTCGCGGCGCAGCCGTACGAGCTCGTCGCCAAGCTCGCTGTCATTCATTGCTCTGAGCGCAGCCCTGCGTTCGATGCGTTTCATTACACGGCCTGCCTTTCCACAACGGCCGTGGGAATCGGCAACTTGGCCGCTGCCAGGCGAAACGCCTCGCGGGCGACTTCCGCATCGACACCGGCCATCTCGTACAACATGCGGCCGGGCTGAATCTGCGCAACCCAGTATTCGACGTTACCTTTGCCCTTGCCCTGACGAACCTCGAGCGGCTTTTTCGTAATCGGCTTATCGGGAAAGACGCGAATCCAGATTTTGCCGCCGCGTTTGATGTGCCGGGTCATGGCACGCCGCGCCGCCTCGATCTGCCGCGCCGTCAGACGACCGCGCCCGACAGCCTTCAGCCCGTATTCACCAAAGCTCACAGAGCTGCCGCGTTCGGCGAGCCCGCGATTGCGCCCTTTGTGCTGTTTGCGAAATTTAGTGCGTTTTGGTTGCAGCATTGTCGTAATCTGTTCTGTTTACCCGGCCTGGCTTTGCTGCTGACGACCCGCTTCGGCAGTCTCTGCAGCGGCTTCACCTGAATCGAACACTTCACCCCGGAACACCCACACCTTCACGCCGATGATTCCGTAAGTCGTTCTGGCTTCAGCGAGCCCGTAGTCGATATCCGCGCGCAGCGTATGCAGCGGCACGCGCCCCTCGCGATACCATTCCGAGCGCGCAATCTCGGCACCGTTGAGGCGACCGGACACCTTGACCTTGACGCCTTCGGCACCGACACGCATCGTGTTGGTCACCGCACGGCGCATCGCGCGACGAAACTGCACACGCCGCTCGAGTTGCTGGGCAATGCCTTCAGCAACGAGCTTTGCGTCGAGCTCCGGCTTGCGAATCTCGGAAATATTGAGTCGCACGTCCTGGAGCGGCATTTTCAGCATCGCGGCGACTTCGCCACGCAGGCGCTCGATATCTTCACCCTTCTTACCGATCACGATTCCGGGACGCGCCGTATGAATCGTGATGTTGGCCCGCTTCGCCGGACGGTCGATCTGAATACGGCTGACCGAAGCTTCCCTGAGTTTCTTCGCGAGAAACTCCCGAACGAGATGATCCTGCTCGACATACGACGGGAACGTCTGCGAGTCAGCGAACCACTTCGAGGTCCATTCTTTGGTGATTCCGAGACGAATCCCGATCGGATGTACTTTCTGGCCCATTTTATTCGTCGGCTACCGTGATGGTTATGTGACTATTGCGCTTGAGTATTCGATTGCCCCGGCCTTTCGCGCGGGCACGATAACGCGCAAAAAAAGGCGCCCCGTTGACCTCGACAGCCGCAACCTTCAGCTCGTCGATGTCGGCGCCATGATTGTGCTCGGCATTCGCAATCGCTGACTCCAGCACCTTGTAGAGCAGCTCGGACGCCTTCTTCGGACTGAAGCGCAGCACGGTCAGCGCGTCTGCAACGGCGCGCCCGCGGATCTGGTCAGCCACAAGGCGACATTTCTGCGGCGAGATTCGCGCGTATTTCAATGTTGCTGCTACGTTCATTTCCCTGACTCCAGCGTTACCGCTACTTGGTCTTTCGGTCGCCGGAGTGGCCTTTGAAGGTCCGCGTCACGGCAAATTCGCCGAGCTTGTGTCCGACCATATTTTCCGAGATCAGGACCGGAACGTGCTGTCGACCGTTATGAACAGCGATCGTCAGCCCGACCATGTCCGGCAGCACCATCGAACGTCGTGACCATGTCCTGATCGGACGCCGGTCGTTGCTCGATGCTGCTTTCTCGACTTTCCTGAGCAGGTGCAGGTCGACAAAGGGGCCTTTCTTGATGGATCGTGGCATGGGTCTACTTCTTCCTGCGGCTGCGTACGATCATCGCGCTCGTACGTTTGTTCGTCCGGGTCTTGTAACCTTTGGTCGGGACGCCCCATGGCGACACCGGATGGCGTCCGCCGGCAGTTCTGCCCTCGCCTCCACCGTGCGGGTGATCGACCGGATTCATTGCGACACCGCGAACCGTCGGCCGCACTCCGCGCCAGCGCTTTGCGCCGGCCTTGCCCAGCTTGCGCAGATTGTGTTCGTCGTTACCGACTTCGCCGACGGTTGCGCGACAATTCACATGAATCTTGCGCATCTCACCGGAACGCAGACGAAGCGTAACGTAGTCGCCCTCGCGTGCGACGATCTGCGCCGTTGCGCCGGCGCTGCGGGCAATCTGAGCGCCTTTGTGCGGCTTGAGCTCGACGCAGTGCACCTGGGTGCCAACCGGGATGCTCTTCAGAGGCAATGCGTTACCCGGCTTGATCGGAGCGTCGCTGCCCGAGTGGATCGGATCGCCCACACGCGTGCGCTTAGGGGCAAGGATGTAACGACGCTCGCCATCACCATACAGAACGAGGGCGAGATGCGCGCTGCGATTCGGATCGTATTCAAAGCGTTCGATGCGCCCGGGCACGCCGTCCTTGTCGCGTCGGAAATCAATGACGCGATAGTGGCGCTTGTGTCCGCCGCCCTTGTGGCGCGTCGTGATTCGTCCGGCATTGTTGCGCCCGCCACTTTTGTTGAGCCGTCTCAGCAACGGCGCGTGCGGGTCACCCTTGTGCAGCCCCTCGGGAACTACGCGTACGACGAACCGCTGGCCGGCGGAGGTTGGTTTGTGCTTGCGAACAGCCATCTTCGTTCCCGGTCTGCTTCCTAATCTCCGCCCACGAAATCGAGATCGCTGCCAGGCGCCAGCCGGACATACGCTTTTTTCCATGCATTGCGCCGTCCGATCATCGTGCCGAACCGCTTGGCTTTGCCCGCGACGCGAGCGATCGAAACACGCTCAACCTTGACATCGAACAGCGCTTCGACTGCCTGCCGCACCTGCTGCCTGGTCGCATCGACGCGCACCTTGAACACGACCTGATTGGAGGCTTCAGCCACTGCCGTCGACTTCTCCGAAACGTGCGGGCCAAGCAGGACCTGCATGAGGCGCTCCTGATGCGCGATGCTGCTCATTTCATTCGCTCCTCGAGAAGTCGCGCAGCCGCAGTCGTTATGACGACCTGTTCGGCGGCAACGAGCGCGTACGGACTGACTGCCGCCGCGGTTTCGATAAACAGGCCCGGCAGATTTCGCGCCGCGAGCCACAGGTTCTCGTCGAATGCCTCAACGACAATCAGCCCGCGCTGCAGGCCGAGCTCGTCAAGCACTGGTTTGAGTTCGCGCGTACGCGGCTCGGATACGGTGATCTCGTTCGCAAAGCGCACACGCTCCTGTCGAATCAGCTCGGAAAGTACCGAACGCAGCGCTGCGCGATACATCTTGCGATTGACCTTGACCGAATGATCCCTCGGCGCCGCAGCAAACGCGCGACCGCCGCCGACCCAGATCGGACTGCGGGAGGTGCCGGCTCGGGCGCGGCCGGTGCCTTTCTGGCGCCAGGGCTTGATACCGCCGCCGCGCGCATCCGAGCGGCGCTTCTGCGCCTTCGTGCCCTGCCGCGCGCCTGCCATGTATGCCGTGACGACCTGGTGAATCAGCGGCTCGTTATAGCGCGCGGCGAAAAGATCGTCCGCAAGCTCGAGCCCCGCCGATGCTCCATGCACTTTGACCTTCATTACTGCTGCCCGAACCCTGACACGAACCGACTAAGACGCCCGCGCCTTGACCGCAGGACGTACCATGACGCGATCACTGGCCGCACCCGGCACGGAGCCCCTGATTAAAAGCAGATTTCGTTCTGCATCCACGCGCACGACCTGCAGATTCGGCGTCGTTACACGCTCCTGACCCATATGCCCCGACATCTTTTTGCCCTTAAAGACACGCCCGGGAGTCTGGTTCTGACCAATCGATCCAGGCACGCGGTGCGAGATCGAGTTGCCGTGCGTATTGTCCTGCGTGCGGAAGTTGTGCCGCTTGACCGTACCGGCGTAGCCCTTGCCTTTCGATGTTCCGACCACGTCGACGAGCTGACCCGGCTCGAAACGCTCGACGGTCAGCTCACTGCCGGGCTCGAGCTCATCGCCCTCTCCGTCGCCCAGCCGGAATTCCCAAAGTCCCGTACCCGGGTCGGTGTTGTGCTTCGCAAAATGGCCGAGCTGCGGCTTCGAGAGCTTGCCGGGGCGCGCCTGACCGGTCGTCACCTGAACGGCGCGATACCCGTCGCGCTCGTGCGTGCGCACGAGAGTCACTTTATTTGGCAGCGCCTCGACCACGGTAACGGGAATCGATTCCCCGAGGTCGGTAAAAATGCGGGTCATACCGCACTTGCGGCCCACAAGACCGATCGGCATTGTTTCTTCCTCTACATCCGCCCCGACTACGTCGGCCGGCGCTTCAGCCAGCGACGATTCGAGCGCTGGCACCATTCGCTGCGTCGACGAAATCGCGACGCGCGACGCTCAGTGTTAATCGCGGGCTCCGCCAGAAAGGGCGGCGACCCCGGGTTACGAAAAACGGCGCAGGCAGCGAAAACCCGCCCGAGCCGCAAGTAGCCCGGTATTATAGCGCCCGAAATGCTCAGTTCAACAATTAGTTGAGCTTGAGCTGAACGTCGACTCCGGCCGGCAATTCGAGCTGCATCAGGGCCTCGACCGTCTTGTCCGTCGGATCGACGATGTCCATGAGGCGCTTATGGGTCAGCAGCTCATACTGGTCGCGTGCGTCCTTGTTGACGTGCGGCGAGATCAGCACCGTGAAGCGCTCGATCTTGGTCGGCAGCGGCACCGGGCCCTTGACGGTCGCGCCCGTGCGCTTCGCCGTATTGACGATTTCCCGCGCCGACTTGTCGATGAGCCGGTGGTCGAAAGCCTTCAGCCGGATCCTGATATTCTGATTTGTAGCCAATTGCTTGTCCTGATATCCATTAGTTCTTGATTTCTATGGCCAAACAGAGATAAGTACTCCGCGCTCACGCTCCGCTCGCCATCCCTGGCTCGCTCGCCTCGTGCCTCGTCTCTCCTGGTCGTCCTGACCCCGTTCCTCGGCAACGACGCGCGCACCACTGATCTCTGTTTGGCCCTCCACTATCCAGACCCCGGCGCAATATCCGAGGCACTGACCGTCCGGCAGCCGTGCCGCAGCACGGATTCGCGCCAGCCGGTCGGCTCGCCGCTATCGCCCGTCCCGGTGCATTGACGGTGATGGCAGCTGTGAGCGTCGTCGCCGTCGAGCGGGCCATGGATGGCCTGAGCGAGACGGCGCGATGCGCGTCCCGCCATGGACGGCGGGGCGAGCTTAAGCGAACAGTGCCATCACTGGCAAGGCGCCGCCGCCAGCCGCTGTCCGACAACGACCGACGGCGCGCAGTTTACTCGATAATTTTCGATACGACGCCGGCACCGACGGTGCGTCCGCCCTCGCGGATCGCAAAACGCAGCCCCTCTTCCATCGCAATCGGCGCGATCAGATCCACCTTCATCTGGATGTTGTCGCCCGGCATCACCATCTCCGTCGCCTCCGGCAACTCCACCGCGCCGGTCACATCCGTCGTGCGAAAGTAAAACTGCGGCCGATATCCCTTGAAAAACGGCGTATGGCGGCCGCCCTCTTCCTTCGTCAGGATGTAGACCTCACACTCAAACTTCGTGTGCGGCGTGATGCTGCCTGGCTTCGCCAGCACCTGACCACGCTCGACTTCCTCCCGCTTCGTGCCGCGCAGCAGCACGCCCACGTTGTCGCCCGCCTGACCCTCATCGAGCAGCTTGCGGAACATCTCCACGCCCGTGCACGTCGTCTTTGACGTCGGATTGATCCCCACGATCTCAATCTCGTCGCCAACCTTCACTATCCCGCGCTCGATCCGGCCCGTCACCACCGTCCCGCGACCGGAAATCGAAAACACATCCTCGATCGGCATCAGAAACGCTCCGTCCACCGGCCGCTCCGGTATCGGCACGTAATCATCCAGCGCCGCCACCAGCTTCTCGATCGATGCCGTCCCGATCTCCGAGGTATCCCCTTCCAGCGCCTTCAGCGCACTGCCCGTGATGATCGGCGTGTCGTCACCGGGAAACTCATATGTCGACAGCAAATCCCGCACCTCGAGCTCCACCAGCTCCAGCAGCTCCTCGTCGTCAACCATGTCCGCCTTGTTCAGAAACACCACGATGTACGGCACACCCACCTGGCGGGCCAGCAGGATGTGCTCGCGCGTCTGCGGCATCGGTCCGTCGGCTGCCGATACCACCAGAATCGCTCCGTCCATCTGCGCCGCACCCGTGATCATGTTCTTCACATAGTCCGCATGTCCCGGACAGTCCACGTGCGCGTAATGCCGCATCTCACTCTCGTACTCCACGTGCGCCGTGGCAATCGTGATCCCCCGCGCCTTCTCCTCCGGTGCCTTGTCAATCTGGTCAAACGCCGTCGCATTACCACCGTACTTCGCCGACATCACCGTCGTCAGCGCCGCCGTCAGCGTCGTCTTACCATGGTCAACATGACCAATCGTTCCCACATTCACATGCGGCTTCGTCCGCTCAAATTTTGACTTGGACATGAAAAGGCTCCTAATACGCTCAAACTAATACGCATCCGTCCGACCGCCCTGGTTGCGGGTCGGCGCAGATGCTGGTCGGTTCCAAACTATTCTTATTTAATCGCTAACCAACAAACTCGTTAATGGCGCTGCACGACCGTGGTGCCCACAACCGGAATTGAACCGGTGACCTCTTCCTTACCAAGAAAGTGCTCTACCAACTGAGCTATGTGGGCAGGAATTCTCCGAACCGGAGTCGATTCGGCTGCGAGATCCCTGCTGCAATCCCCTTGTAACATTGTGTGCGTATGCCCGTTCCTGGAGCGGGTGATGGGAATCGAACCCACATCATCAGCTTGGAAGGCTGAGGTTCTACCGTTGAACTACACCCGCCTGTCCTGGCCGCTACCCCCGCCCTGACTGGTGGAGGGGGTAGGATTCGAACCTACGAAGGCATAGCCAGCAGATTTACAGTCTGCCCCCGTTGACCGCTTGGGTACCCCTCCGCGGACACAAGCGGCGTATTGTCAATTCTGGCCCGCAGAGTGTCAACACTCAGCGGACCGAAACTCCGGCGTTTGCACCCACGCGCGCGGCCGCGCGGGAACACCAGCGACGCGCGGCCCCGACACGACATAAACCAGCGGCTTGACAGGCTGTCGCGAATCAGCGTCAGGCGGCATCGACGGTGAGATCTCAACTTACTGAATACAAATACTTTTCAGGCTATTTTTCAGACCTGACGCAAGCCGTTTGCGTGGCGTTTTTCACCATAATTTCCGGCACTTGAATCCCTGGATAGACAAGGCATCCTTGAGCGCCTGAAAACCCTGGCAAAACGTACAACAACAAAAAAGGCAGCGAGGATTATGGAGCGACGACTGCTCGAACGAAACAGAGTATCGACCACGGTCTACTTATCGGTACCGGGAGGCCGGCCGCATCGCTGCCGCGCCAGGAATCTCTCTGCCATGGGTGTTTTCCTTGAGATCCAGTCTCTCGGTTTGCCGGCGGGGACCGTGGTCAACCTCGTTTTCGTCGTTCATCTCGGCAAGATGGTCCGCCTGCATCGCCGCAAAGCCGTCCTGGCCCACGTGGGCAAACGCGGCGCCGGACTGATGATGCAGGGCCGCAATCACTACTCCGAGCGCCGCGAGCAGATTCGCCCGACCGCCTGAGCCCGCAGAGGCACCGAGGACGACCTGACATGCAGTCAGTCCGTCCGTTTGTGGCCGCTTAGAAGGCGTCCTTGAGCGCACGCGTACGCGCGAAAACTTCGACGATCGGCGCATTCGTGAGACCGACCGCGCGCTGTAGCTCCGCACTGTCCGGGCGCAGGAACGGATTCGTCCGTTTCTCCATGTCCAGCGTACTCGGTACGCTCGGCTGCGCGGCAGCGCGCAATTCCTCGACTTCGGCAAGCCGCCTCGCGAGCGCTGTGTTATTGGGCTCGAGCGTCCGCGCAAAGCGGCCGTTAGCGAGCGTGTACTCATGGGCGCAATACAATCTGGTGTCGCCTGGCCAGGAGAGAATCTTTTGCATTGAGTGCCACATTTGCTCAGGCGTGCCCTCGAACAGCCGTCCACAGCCAAGTGAAAACAGCGTGTCGCCGACGAAAGCAATACGTTCCTCGCGCAGCAGATAGACGATATGCCCGCTTGTGTGACCCGGCGTTTCGAACACTTCGATGCGGTATCCACCGAATTCGATTGCATCGCCGTCGCCAACGCCGCGATCGATGCCCGGAATGCGCTGCGCGTCTGCAGCAGGCCCGATAATCTGACAGCCCGTCAGCTCCTTGAGTTGCAGATTTCCGCCGGCGTGATCCGGATGATGGTGCGTATTGAGGATATGCGTCAGACGCCAGCCCTGTCCGCGAAGTTCTGCGGCGATGGCGGCGGCATCAGGCGTATCGATTGCCGCGGTCAGTCCGGAGTCCGGATCGTGCAGCAAATAACCGTAGTTGTCACTGAGACAGGGAAACATGTGCACTGCGAGCATACTGAAGCCTCATTGATGGAAAGCCGTCGTGACGCAGGATCGCGCCACGACCATATCGTACAATTCCCCGCCAGACGCGCAACACGACATGAATGCCGATGCCCATCATCACTCTGCCGGACGGCACCCGAAAAACCTACAGCGAGGCGGTCGACGGTCTGGCCATCGCCCGCGACATCGGCAAGCGCCTCGCACAGGCCGCGGTTGCAGTTCGTATCGATGGCGAACTCAGGGACCTGAGCGCACCGATCACGGCTGATGCCAGCGTCGAGATCGTTACGCGCGACTCCGAAGCAGGACTCGAGTTGCTCCGCCATGATGCCGCCCATGTCATGGCAGAAGCGGTCAAGGAACTCTACCCCGAAACCCAGGTAACGATAGGCCCGGCCATCACCGACGGTTTCTACTACGACTTCGCTCGCGAGACGGCTTTTACGCCTGAAGATCTCGAGAAGATCGAAGCACGTATGCATGAAATCGTTGCACGCGACGAGACCATCATTCGCGAGGAATGGGATCGCGACGAGGCCGTCGAATTCTTCCGCAGCATCGGTGAACGCTACAAAGCCGAAATCATAGCGGGCATCCCCGCCGGTGAAACGATCTCGCTCTACCGCCAGGGGGAGTTCATCGATCTTTGCCGGGGTCCGCATCTGCCTTCGACCGCCCGACTGGGCACGGCATTCAAACTGACCAGACTGGCCGGCGCCTACTGGCGTGGCAACTCAGACAACGAAATGCTGCAGCGCATCTATGGCACCGCATGGGCGGAACCGAAGCAGCTCAAAGCCTATCTGCACCGACTCGAGGAAGCGGAAAAACGCGATCACCGCAAACTCGGCAGACAAATGGACCTGTTTCACTTCCAGGACGAGGCGGTCGGATCGGTATTCTGGCATCCGCGGGGCTGGGCGATTTTCCAGGCGCTTGTCGAATACATGCGAGCGCGGCAGCTCGCCGCCGGCTACCAGGAGATCAATACACCGGAGCTGATGGATCGTTCGCTCTGGGAAGCTTCGGGCCACTGGGAAACATTCGGCGAGCACATGTTCACGAGTCGAACAGAGGACGAGCGTGTATTCGCAATCAAACCGATGAACTGCCCCGGGCACGTTCAGGTGTTCAGGAACACATTGCGGAGCTATCGGGATTTGCCGTTGCGGCTCGCGGAGTTCGGTAAAGTCCATCGTTACGAACCCTCCGGCGCGCTACACGGCCTGATGCGCGTGCGCGGTTTCACACAGGACGATGCGCATGTCTTCTGCACGCGCGAGCAGATAACGGAGGAAACGGGGCTGATCTGCAACCTGTTACTGGGAATCTACCGTGATCTCGGCTTCGAGGACATCATCATCAAATTCGCCGACCGGCCCGAACGCCGAGTCGGAGACGATGCGGTCTGGGACCAGGCGGAAGCGTCGCTGCAGCGCGCGATGGAGACCCTCGGTATCGATTATTCGCTGAACAAGGGCGAAGGTGCCTTCTACGGACCGAAGATCGAGTTCGTGCTGCGCGATGCGATCGGTCGGGACTGGCAGTGTGGCACGTTGCAGGTCGACCTGAATCTGCCAGGACGCCTCGGCGCAAGCTACATTGGAGACGATGGCGAACGGCACACACCGGTCATGCTGCATCGTGCCATCTTCGGCTCCCTCGAACGGTTCATCGGCATCCTGCTCGAACATTACGCGGGGAATCTGCCGCTGTGGCTCGCGCCGACTCAGGTCGCCGTAGCGACGATAACCTCCGACGCCGATGTTTATTCCGCGGAAGTCGTCGACGTACTCAGTGCGGCAGGGCTGCGCGTACTCGCTGATACACGCAACGAAAAGATCAACTACAAGGTTCGCGAACACAGCGTCATGAAGGTTCCTGCGATCATCGCCGTTGGCAGGCGCGAGCGCGACGAGGCGACCGTTTCGATCCGCAGACTCGGCAAGCAGGGCCAGGAGTCGATGTCGCTCGATGCGGCAGTCGCGGCGCTGGCGGCCGAGGCGCAGCCACCGCAGCCCGCCGGAGGCTGAAATGAAGCTGATCAGCTTTTCGATCGACGGAAAGAATAGTTTTGGCATCGTCAGTGACGCCGGCGTCATTGACGCCGGCGCACGACTGAAAGGCGAATTCGAATCGATTCGCGACGTACTTGCCTGCGGTGCACTCAATCTCCTGCGCGGAATGGTCACGATCGCGCCGGACCACTCTATCGAGGCCATCAGCTTTCGGCCGGTGATTCCGGATCCGGCGGCAAAGCTACTTTGCGTCGGCGTGAATTACATGCCGCACATTCGGGAGATGGGCCGCGAACGACCTGAGTACCCGACCATCTTCGTTCGGTTCGCCGACAGTCTCGTCGGTCATCGACAGCCACTGCGGCGACCGCTTGCCTCGCACGAGTACGACTACGAGGGTGAGCTGGCCGTCGTCATCGGGCGAACGGCGCGGCATGTCGCCCGTGCGGATGCGCTCGATCACGTAGCCGGCTACAGCTGCTTCATGGATGGCAGCATCCGGGATTTCCAGATGCGTGCGCTGCAATGGACGCCCGGCAAGAACTTCAGGCACAGC
>JASFSB010000001.1:0-19078 GCA_050114615.1 Gammaproteobacteria bacterium | reverse complement strand
GGTTCAGACTCCTGCTGCCAATGGTCCGATTATAGAGTGCAATTGCGATGAGTCTCAGCCTGGTCAGACGCGCCCCGCGTGCTGCGGCAGCGCAGTGGCAGTGGCCTGAACAGCTGCACCCCGTGCTTCGCCAGGTTTACGCGCGCCGTGAACTGTCGGCGCCGGGCGACCTCGATCTTGCACTCTCGGGCATCGCTCCGGTCGGCACATTCGAAGTGCTCGAGTCGGCAGTTGCCCTGTTGCTCAGCCATCGCGACGGGCGAATCATCATCGCCGGCGATTACGACAGCGACGGCGCCACGAGCACGGCGCTGATGCTGCTGTGTCTTCGCGAATTCGGCTTTGCCGACGTTCAGTACTTCATTCCTGATCGTTTCAGGCTCGGTTACGGTCTCAGCGTCGATTCGTTTGAGCGTATCGCTGAGCTCGAGCCGGATCTGATCGTTACGGTGGACAACGGGATCAGCAGTGTCGCAGGAATCGCAGCGGCGCGCGCCGCCGGTGTCGACGTGCTGGTGACCGATCACCATGTGCCGCCGGAACAGTTGCCGGATGCCAGCGTCATCGTCAATCCGAATCTGCCCGGGACCGCATTTCCCGGCCAGCATCTCGCCGGTGTCGGCGTCGCGTTTTACGTGCTCGCTGCATTGGGGCGGGCGTTGAATCAGCGCACGCGCGTAACCGATTTTCTCGACCTGGTGGCGCTCGGCACAGTGGCCGACCTGGTAAAACTCGATCGCGCCAACCGGATTCTGGTTCAGCAGGGCCTGGCGCGAATTCGCGCAGGCCGTTGTCGAGCAGGCATTCGAGCTTTGTGCGAGATCGCCGGCGCGTCGCTGGCGGACGTCAGTGCGTCCACACTGGCCTATCAGATCGGTCCGCGCCTCAACGCGGCCGGCCGCCTCGATGAGATGTCGATCGGAGTCGAGTGTCTGTTGACCGATTCACCCGCTGAAGCGCGAACGCTTGCAACCCGACTCGATACGCTCAATCACTCGCGCCGGGAACTCGAAGCAACGATGCGCGCCCAGGCGCTGGAGATCGTCGACGCGCTCGCGATCGATGCACCCGACTCGGGCGATGAACGCCGCGTGCTCGTGCTCAAACACGACGACTGGCACGAAGGCCTCGTCGGTCTCATTGCATCGCGTATACGCGAACGCAGCGGCTGCCCCAGCTTCGCTTTCGCACCTGCCGGCGACGAACTCAAGGGGTCCGGGCGGTCGGTGCCGGGTTTCCATCTGCGCGATGCACTGGCCGAGCTCGACGCGCTGAATCCCGGCCTCATCAGTCGTTTCGGCGGGCATGCGATGGCGGCCGGTCTGAGTCTGCGCGGCGCCGATCTCGGCCGGTTCACGGCGGCGCTGGAAGCTATTGCCGCGCGCAGGCTCACCGCGGAGGATCTGCGCCGGGTGCTGCATACCGACGGTGAGCTGGAATCCCGCTATCTTTCGGTCGATGCGGCTGCTGCGGTCGGCCAGGGCGGGCCGTGGGGCCAGGGCTTTCCGGAGCCGCTGTTCGACGGTGAATTCCGAATCCGCGAATGGCGCTGGCTGAAGGACGCGCATCTGCGTATGCAACTCGCAACGGATGACGGTCGCCGTGTCGAAGCGATCGCGTTCAACAGCGAATTCACCGAGCCCGAAACCGACGCCCGAATCCGTGCCGCTTACCGGCTTTCGATCAATCGTTACTTCGGTGACGCGCGCCTGCAGCTCATCGTCGAGCATTGCGAGCCGCTGGCCTGATCGATGCTCCGCCGTATACGCCCAGGCATGGTAGTATGTGCGCCCTCGCGCAGGGTAGGTCTCCATGGAAAGCGCTAATCTCACCGAAAAAATCGATGATCTGCGATCACGCAGCGATGCTCTTCGGAGGTATCTTTGACTACGACGTCAAGCGCGAGCGTCTAGAGGAAGTCGAGCGCGAACTCGAAAATCCCGATGTCTGGTCGGACCCCGAGCGCGCGCAGTCACTGGGCCGCGAACGATCGAGTCTCGAGACGATCGTGAGCACGATCGATAAGGTCGGCCTTTCACTGTCGGAATCCGCGGAACTGTACTCGCTCGCCCGGGAAGACGACGATTCGGAGACGATTGCGGTCATCGCTGCCGATCTCGAACAGCTCGAGGCTTCGGTCAAGGCGCTCGAATTTCGACGCATGTTCTCCGGTGAAATGGATGAGCACAACGCCTTCGTCGACATCCAGGCCGGCTCCGGCGGCACCGAAGCGCAGGACTGGGCCGAAATGCTGTTACGGATGTATCTGCGCTGGGGCGAATCCCGCGGCTTCGACACGGAGCTGCTCGAAGTGTCAGCCGGTGAAGTTGCCGGTATCAAGAGTGCGACGATTCACGTGCGCGGCGAGTATGCATTCGGCTGGCTGCGGACCGAAACAGGCGTTCATCGGCTGGTGCGCAAGTCGCCGTTCGATTCCGGCAATCGCAGACATACGTCATTTGCCGCCGTATTCGTATCGCCGGAGATCGACGACAACGTTGAAATCGATATCAATCCCGCTGATTTGCGAGTCGACGTCTATCGTGCCAGCGGCGCCGGCGGACAGCACGTCAACAAGACCGAATCGGCCGTGCGGATTACGCATGAGCCGTCGGGCATTGTCGTGCAGTGCCAGAATGATCGTTCGCAGCACAAGAATCGCGCGACAGCGATGGCTCAGCTGCGAGCGCGCCTGTATGAGCTCGAGCAGCACAAGCGCCGGGAACAGGCCGAACTGATCGAGGAAGGCAAGGCAGACATCGGCTGGGGCAGTCAGATCCGTTCCTACGTGCTGGACCAGTCGCGCATAAAGGATCTGCGCACGAACCTCGAATCGTCGCAGCCGAATACCGTGCTCGATGGTGCGCTCGATGAATTTCTCGAGGAAAGCCTCAAGCAGGGTCTGTAGTGGCCCTGCGCAAGAAACGTTAATCGGAGACCGCCGCGTGGCATCGAAGGAAGAAGAAAGTCGGCTCATTGCGGAGCGACGCCGGAAGCTGCAGTCGCTGCGCGACAACGGTGTGGCGTTTCCCAATACCTTCCGGCGCACGGCACTGGCCGCCGAGCTGCATGCCGCCTATGACACTCACGATGCGCAGGCACTGCAGAGCGAGGCCATCGAGGTAGCCGTAGGCGGCCGCATGCTGACCCGGCGCGTGATGGGAAAGAACAGCTTCGTCCATATTCAGGATCGCAGCGGACAGCTGCAGCTGTTCGTTCAACGGGACGTGCTCGGCGAGGAACAATACGCCGCTTTCAGGAAGTGGGATCTCGGTGACATTCTGGGCGCCCGCGGCAGACTGATGAAGACCAGAACCGGCGAACTATCCGTGTCCGTCACGACGCTCGAGTTGCTCGTCAAGTCGCTGCGCCCGCTGCCGGACAAGTGGCACGGGATCGCGGATCAGGAACTGCGTCTGAGGCAGCGATACGTCGACCTGATCATGAGCCCTGAAACGAGGGAGACGTTTCGCCAGCGCAGTGAAGTGATCCGTTTCATCCGTAATTACCTCGACACGTTACGCTTTCTCGAAGTCGAAACGCCGATGATGCAGCCGATTGCCGGCGGTGCGGCAGCGCGACCGTTTGAAACCTACCACCATGCACTCGATCAGGCGCTGTTTCTGCGCATCGCGCCGGAGCTCTATCTCAAGCGGCTGCTGGTCGGGGGATTCGAGCGTGTGTATGAGATCGGCAGAGTGTTTCGCAACGAGGGCATTTCGACGCGGCACAATCCCGAGTTCACGATGCTCGAGTTATATCAGGCTTATGCGAGTTACGAGGATCTGATGAGTCTGACGGAAAACCTGATACGCGAGGCCGCGCGCGCGTTGCTCGGCACGACGGAGATCGAGTTCGCCGGCGAGAAGTTCGAGTTTGGACAACGGTTTCCGCGTATCAGCGTAGAGCAATCGCTCATCGACGCGCATGAGACCCTGAATGAAGGCAACGTTCGCGATGTCGGCGTGCTCACAGCGCTTTGCGCCCAGCATGCGGTAGCAGCGCAGGACGGCTGGGGCGCCGGTAAGCTGCAGCTCGAGCTGTTCGAGAAGACGGTTGAAGGCAATCTGCATGGCCCGGTGTTCGTCACGAAGTATCCGGCGGAGGTTTCTCCACTTGCACGCGCCGCCGATTCCGATCCTTTTCTGACTGATCGCTTCGAGCTGTTCATCGCCGGGCGGGAAATCGCCAACGGCTTCTCGGAGCTCAACGATCCGGAGGATCAGGCCGAACGATTTCGTGCGCAGGTCGAAGCGAAAGCCGGTGGCGACGATGAGGCCATGCACTATGACGCCGATTACATCCGTGCGCTCGAGTACGGCATGCCGCCGGCTGCCGGCCTCGGCATTGGTATCGATCGTCTCGTGATGTTGCTGACCGATAATCCGTCGATTCGGGATGTCCTGCTGTTCCCGCAGCTAAGGCGCGAGAGTTGATCGCTTCACAGAAGCGAACCGGCCGGCCTCGACTAAGCAAGCACCAAACGCAGCAGAAAAAAGATCACGACGCTCAGCGCGGCACCGGCCGGGATCGTTACGATCCACGAGACGAAAATCCGAACGACTACGTTGAGATTGATTGCGGAGAATCCGCGCGCTATGCCGACGCCGAGCACCGCACCGACGAGCGTATGCGTGGTCGAAACCGGAATTCCGGTACCTGATGCGAGCACGATCGTCGAGGCGGCGGCGAGCTCTGCGGAGAAGCCGCGTGATGGCGTCAGGTCCGTGATTCTGGCGCCCACAGTGGCGATGACGTGACGGCCGAAGGTCGCCAGTCCGAGTACGATGCCGCAGCCGCCAAGGACCAGTACCCACAAAGCGACGCTCGATTGCTGCGCCGCCAGACCGGATCGGGCTACGCCAATGACGGCCGCCACCGGACCAATGGCATTCGCGACGTCGTTGGAGCCGTGCGCGAATGCCATGCTGCACGCAGTGATGATCATCAAAAGACCAAAAACCCGCTCTACTGTTGCATAGTGGAATTTCTTTTCGGCCTTCCTGTCGACCTGAATACGCACAATGAAGTGACGACCGATCGCAGTGACTCCCAGAGCAATCACGAGTGCGAGCAGATACGCCTGCCCCGTCGAAAGCTCCAGGCCCACATGAGACAGGCCCTTGAACATCGTCACCAGTGAAATCAGTGCAACGGTCAGGAATACATAGACCGGCGCATACCGGCGGGCGCGCTCCAGCGGGTTTGCATGCCGGAGAATCAGCCACTGAATCGAGTTGAATATCAGAAAGGCGATGAACCCGGCCGCCAAAGGGGAGATGACCCAGCTGGCGACTATGGCACCGATCGCGTTCCATTCAACCGAGTCCGCGCCGTACGCAACGATCGCGAAACCGACGATCGCTCCGACGATCGAGTGCGTCGTCGAAACCGGCCAGCCGCGTCGCGATGCCACGAGCAGCCAGATCCCGGCCGCCGCAAGCGATGCGAGCATCCCGAAAACCAGCAGTTCCGGCTGATTGGTGGCAAACGAAGCATCGACGATGCCGCTGCGTATCGTCGAAGTGACGTTGCCGCCGGCCAGCACGGCCCCGGCGAACTCAAATACCGCGGCAACGATCACCGCGTTGCGAATCGTCAAAGCGCCGGAACCTATCGACGTCGCCATTGCATTGGCCACGTCGTTTGCCCCGATTCCCCATGCCATGAATAAGCCAAAGGCTGCTGCCAGGCTCAGATAGATGATCTGGTCTTCCATTCGCCCTTCTTCTTCAGGCTGTCTGCCGGTGCGTCCTAATGACTCAGCAGCAATTCCAGTCTGCGTCCGATCCGCTCCGCCATATCACCGATTTCTCCCGTCAGCTCGATGATGCGATACAGAAACATCACGTCGACGGGCGGCAGCTCCTTTTCGATTGCGAACAGTTGTGCACGCACGTCCACCTGCAGTGCGTCCGTGTCGTTCTCGATCTGATCCAGCATCTCGACGAGATCCTCGACGAGCGCAGCCTCTGCGCCGCGGAAGCCTGTTTCGTACAACTCATCGAGCTCCCGGATGCTCTTGCGGGCCTGTTTGGCCGCGTCGACGTTCCGTGAGACGAACTCGACGAATTTTTGCCGGACGGCCGCCGGTATTTCAGCCCGGCGCCCCAGCACGATCCCCGAGACATCTCTGGAACGATTGGCGATTTTGTCCTGAACCTGCAGCAGCTCGAGCAGATCTTCGCGGGGCACCGGCATCAGCAGACTCCTGGGCAGCTGCGAACGGATTTCTTTCTTTAGCGTATCGGCCTCGTTTTCGAGCTCGACGATACGCTCACGGGATTTCTCGGCGTTCGGCCAGTCATCCGCGATGACGAAGGTGAAGAATGCGACGAGTTCCCTGGCGCAGCGATAGCAGGTGTCCATGTGCTCCTGGATGGGGCCGACGGGCGATTTACCGAAAATCCTGCTGATGTATGTTTCCATTATTGCCTGTATTGAAGTGTTTACTCGAAAGGCAGTTCGAGGCGTTTGAGCATCGGGCCATCGGGTGTGCCAAGGTGGACGGCGTCTTTCAGGGCGGCCAGCGCAACCACGGCCAGCAGTACGATCGGGCCGCCCGTTTCGCGTGCCGCACGCAGGACTTCACCAATTCGCTCGCCCTGCGCGTCGACGATTGCTGTATCTGAGCCCGGCGCTGCGGCAGCGGGGACCTGTGGTTCAAAGGTAAATACGCACGCGCGCCGCTTCACACTTCCGAGATTTTCGGTACGCGCGATGATCTCCTGACCCGGAAAGCACCCTTTGCGGAAATCAATTGCGTCGAGCTTGTCGAGATTCAGCATATGCGGAACGTAGCGCAGTGTGGTCGTTCGATCGACCTGCGGGATCCCGGCGCGAATCTCTGCGGCCACGATCGACGCGCTGTCCACGTTGCCGGCTGCCGCGGACCCCGCGGCCGGGCCTATGATGTGCCAGCAGCCATGCGTGACACAAACGGCCAGCGCGTCCCCCTCGCGTGCTACGGCGTTTGACCGGGCAGGCAGCGCGGGCAGGCTCGGGCTGACGCTGCCGAGAATGCCGCTGCATACGAGCGGCGCGACCTCGACGCGCACGTCAGCGCGCAGTACGAACAGCCTCAGCGCGGCTGCGAGCTGTTCTGCAAGGTCGGCGGGTGCGCTCAGCAGATAGCCGTCGTCGAGCGCCAGCACGCGAAACACCGCGCGCACCCTGCCGCGGGCATCATGCCAGCCGGCCAGGGCGCTGAGCGCCGGGGATAAATCGTCGACGCGGCGGCTGAGCTGCGCCTGGAGAAAATCCGTCGCGTTCGAACCACTCACGCGGAGCACTCTGAGGTACGACAGGACGATGGCTTGGGACATCCAGGTATTCATAGCAGTCGTCAGGGTGCGCGTTGCGGCGGATTCTGGCAAACTTTAATGATGACCAGCGCGACTAAACAAGCTCAGTCCAGGCCGAAGACCAGGACTGCCGGCACAGATCGCGCGGCACCATCGAGCGAGCCGGGAGCGCGTCCGCAGGGGGATGAGCGTCCGACGGAGGTTGGCGGGCCCGCCGGCCCCGAGCCGACACGCTACGGAGACTGGGAACGAGCCGGGCGTTGCATCGATTTCTGATCAGATGCCGGCGCGGTGAATTGCAGGCGCCGTGAGCGCCGAATAGGGAGTGCAGGAATAAATGGATCGCGCTGACCGGCCGTTGTCGCCGCACGTATTCGACTATCGCTGGGGAATCACCATGACGCTGTCGATCCTTCACCGGATGACCGGCGTCGTATTGTCGATCGGCCTGCTCGTGCTCGTGTGCTGGCTCATTGCGCTGGCCGGCGGGGCAGCGGTCTACGAGCGCGTGCGAACGGCCTACTCGGCCGTTTGGTTCGTTCCGCTGTACATCGGCTGGGTGTTTTGCTTCTTCTATCACCTGGCCAACGGCATCCGCCACATGTGCTGGGACGTTGGGACCGGGTTCGAAGCGCACCAGATTCGTATAGGCGGCTGGCTCGTCGTCGTCTTCTCAGTTGCTGCAACCGCTGTGTATTGCGCAATCGTCGTTTTCTGAACACTTTCGCCGAATAGTCAATCAAACTAAAAAGGGCCGCTCGTGAGTCTCGTATCTCCTCTGAATAAAGTCCTCGGCCTCGGGTCCGCCAAAGGGGGCAGTGAGCACTGGTGGGTTCAGCGCCTGAGCGCCGTCGCGCTCGTCCCGCTGGGTCTGTGGCTGGTTACCGCACTTGCTGCTCTGCCGGGTTTCGACTATGCCAGTATCACGGTGTGGATGTCGGGGTCGCTGAATTCGATCCTGCTCATTGTGCTGATACTGACGATGAGCTATCACTCCTGGCTCGGCGTTCAGGTGGTCGTCGAGGACTATGTTCGCGGTGCGGCAAAGACCGTGACGCTGATGGCGAGTACGCTGGCGCATCTGTTCCTCGCCTGCGCCGGCGTGTACAGCGTGCTTCGGATTGGTTTCGGGGCCTGATGCCATGAGTGCTGAATACGATTTTGTCGAACACACGTACGACGTCGTCGTGGTCGGCGCCGGCGGCGCTGGTTTGAGAGCGACGCTCGGTCTCGCCGAGCTCGGCTTGTCCACCGCCTCGATTTCGAAGGTATTCCCGACGCGCAGCCATACGGTGGCTGCGCAGGGCGGAATCAGCGCCGCACTCGGAAACATGGGTGAGGATGACTGGCGCTGGCACATGTACGACACAGTCAAGGGATCGGACTGGCTCGGTGATCAGGATGCGATCGAGTACATGTGTAAGGAGGCGCCGGCCTCGGTCATCGAGCTCGAACATTACGGCGTGCCGTTCTCACGTACCGAGGACGGCCGGATCTATCAGCGACCATTCGGGGGTATGACGACGCGCTTTGGCGAAGGTACGGCACAGCGCACCTGCGCAGCGGCGGACCGCACGGGTCATGCCATGCTGCATACGCTGTATCAGCAGTCGCTGCGTCGCGACGCCGAGTTCTACGTCGAATACTTCGCGATCGACCTGATCATGGAGGACGGGCAGTGCCGCGGCGTCATTGCCATCGACCTGGCAACCGGACGTCTGCACCGGTTTCGTTCTCATGTGGTCATTCTTGCGACGGGTGGTTACGGACGCGCCTACTTTTCGTGCACCTCTGCGCATATCTGCACGGGCGACGGCAATGCGATGGTGCTGCGCGCCGGGTTGCCGCTGCAGGATCTCGAATTCGTGCAGTTCCACCCCACCGGCATTTACGGGCCCGGCATGTTGATTACGGAAGGTGTTCGCGGCGAGGGCGGTTATCTGACGAATTCCGACGGCGAACGTTTCATGGAGCGCTACGCGCCAAATGCGAAAGATCTCGCTTCCCGCGACGTCGTGAGCCGTTCGATCACGATCGAAATCCGCGAAGGTCGCGGTGTCGGCAAGCTCAACGATCATGTGCATCTGCATCTGGAGCACCTGGGCCGCGAAGTCATCGATGAGCGTCTGCCCGGAATCGCCGAGACTTCGCGAATCTTCGCCGGCGTAGACGTCTCGAAAGAGCCGATCCCCGTGCTGCCGACCGTGCACTACAACATGGGCGGAATCCCGACGAATTATCATGGCGAAGTGCTCGCGAAAAACTCGTCCGGCGAGGAATATATCGTACCCGGTCTGATGGCGGTCGGTGAGGCGGCGTGCGTTTCTGTGCATGGCGCAAATCGACTCGGCTCCAATTCGCTGATCGATCTCGTCGTGTTCGGGCGCGCGGCAGGCAAGCGCTGCGGGGAGTTGATCAAGCCGGGCCAGCGGCACGCGCCGCTGCGCAAGGATGCCGGCAGCGAGTCGATTGCAAGGCTCGACAGGCTTCGCAATGCGAAAGGCTCCGAGCCGACGGCCGCTGTGCGGCTCGAGATGCAGCGCGTCATGCAGAATCATGCAGCCGTGTTTCGCACCGGCGAGTCGCTGGCGGAAGGTATCGAGCAGCTCGAGCAGGTGTTCGCAAAGTTCCCGGACGTGTCGGTGGCCGACCGCACACTCGTGTGGAACACGGATCTCGTCGAGACGATGGAGCTCGAAAACCTGCTGCTGCAGGCAATGGGCACGATCAGGTCGGCGGCGAATCGTACCGAGAGTCGCGGCGCTCAGGCGCGCGAGGATTACAAGGAGCGCGACGACGAGAACTGGCTGAAACATACGCTGGTATGGGTCGACGACAAGGGTCAGGTCCGGTTCGACTATCGGCCTGTGCAGATGAACACGTTGACGGATGAGGCAGACCCGATTCCGCCGAAGGCAAGAACCTACTGACCATGGAGAGAACTGACTGTGGCCGAATTTAAGCTACCCGCGAATTCGCGAGTTCGTAAAGGCAGGAATCACGGTGGTGCCGAAGGCGCGACCAACAAGCGAGAGTTCCGAATCTATCGTTACGATCCGGCTGACGGTCAGAATCCGAGCGTTGACATTTATACCGTCGACATGGACGAATGCGGCCCGATGGTGCTCGATGCGCTGATCAAGATCAAAAACGAGATCGATCCGACGTTGTCCTTTCGTCGCTCATGCCGGGAAGGGATTTGCGGATCCTGCGCGATGAACATCGACGGGAAGAACTCGCTGGCCTGCCTCCAGGCCGTGGATGACTGCAGGGGTGCTGTCAGTATCTATCCACTGCCGCATCAGCCCGTCGTGCGGGATCTGGTGACCGATCTGACGAACTTCTACGCTCAATACGCTTCGGTCAAGCCCTGGCTGGAGTCGCGCACGCCGCCGCCGCCTGATCAGGAGCGACTGCAGTCGAAGGAGGATCAGGAGAAGATCAACGAGCCATCGGCGTGCATTCTGTGCGCCTGCTGCTCGACGTCATGTCCGAGTTACTGGTGGAATTCCGACCGTTACCTCGGGCCTGCCGCGTTGCTGCAGGCCTACCGCTGGATCGTCGATAGTCGCGACGAATCCACCGGCGAGCGTCTCGATGCGCTCGAAGACCCGTTCCGGCTTTACCGGTGCCATACGATTCTCAACTGCACGCAGGCCTGTCCGAAGGACCTGAACCCCGGCAGAGCCATTGCGGAGATCAAGAAGCTGATGGCTGAACGGCAGCACTGACGCTGCGGTCACGGTGGCGCTGAACACTGCACAGCTGCGATGGCGCTGCCGGCGGGGGATGCGCGAACTCGACGCCGTCCTGCAGGGATTCCTCGAGCGTGAGTTCGATGCGCTCAGCGAGCAGCAAAAGTCACTGTTCGCCGATGTTCTGAATCTTCCGGATCCTGAGGTTTACGCCTATCTTGCCCAGCGCAGCGTGCCTGAGGATCCTGACATTGCCGGCATCTTCGAGTCCATCCGACGCAGTATTCGTCCCGCGAAGTAGATTTTCGCGGCTGGCACTGGCGATCTGGCTGATGCAGCACGGCGTCGGCTGCATTGCGATCGCAGCGACCTCGTTGCCAGTTTATGTCAAGTCCTGTGGCTGGGTATTCGTCGTTATCAGCGCGATCTGCGCCCGACCGCGCTGCAGCACGCGGCTGGGCGTGTCCGGGCGGGGCGCCTGGAGCCTGCCCGATGAGTCATTGAGCGACATGCAGATGCTTTCAGGGACCCGATACACGCAGTGGTGGGTATCGCTGAAACTCGGCAATTCCGACGGTCTCGTTCGCTCGCTTTGCATCTGGCGCGATGTGCTGGCGGCGGAGGACTGGCGGCAGCTTTCGATCCGTCTCAGAGAGTTTCGACACCGCGCGGCGTGAGCCGGTTGCTGCGAGTACCCGTCACAGCCAGCTTCGGATTGGACCTGCGGCGCGCGCGCGGGTAAATTTGGTCGAACTTTTCCGATCGGCGGATGGTCTATCTCAGTGGCTCTCGCAGATTCTCAGAATACCGGACAGGTGGGCAGCGGCGCTGCCGACCTCGCGCTGGTTAAGCGGGTTCAGCAGGGAGACAGGTCGGCATTCGATTTGCTGGTGATCAAGTATCAGCACCGGATACTCAAACTGATCATGCGCTACGTTAAGGATCCCAGCGAAGCGCTGGATGTTGCTCAGGAAGCCTTTCTCAAGGCATACCGCGCTGCGACTTCGTTTCGGGGCGACAGTGCGTTCTATACGTGGCTGTATCGCATCGCGATCAACACGGCGAAGAACCATCTGGTTTCTGCGAGCCGGCGCGCGGCGCAATTCGATTTCGATACGCAGGATGCGGATCAGTACGAGGTGATGTCGAAACTGCAGGAACTGGACACGCCCGAGGCGCTGGCGATGTCTGAGCAGCTTCGCGCAACGGTCGTGCAGACGATCAATCAGTTACCGGAAGATCTCAGAACCGCGATTCTGCTGCGGGAAGTCGAGGGGATGAGCTACGAGGAGATCGCACAGACGATGGAGTGCCCCGTCGGCACCGTTCGATCACGAATTTTTCGGGCACGTGAGGCGATCGATAAGAGCATAGGAGCAATGATGTAAATCTGCGAGTCGGCACCGCCGACGGCGGTGATTGCGGTGACACGCGAGCCATAAGTTGACCAATCATGAGTGAACACATCCACGAACAGATCTCGGCATTTCTCGACGATGAATTGTCCTCGGAGGAATCAGCGTTCCTCGTGCGCAGGCTGACGAGCGACCCGCTTGCGCATCGGCAAACGGTGCGATACGCAACGATCGGATCGGTGCTGCGCGAGGAGAGCGTGCTCGCCAACTCGACGGTATTACGCGAGCGTATTCACGCCGTGCTGGACGGTACGCCGATTGCGCAAAACGCGGGGCGCATGCAGTCGAAACGGCACACGCGCTGGGCGAGAAGGATTGCCGCGGTGAGTGTGGCTGCAAGCGTTGCCGTGCTGGCCTTGCTCGGCTTACGCACGATCAACGAGACCGACGCGGATACGATGCAGGCGGCTACGGTCGTGCCCGGTATCTGGACCGAACCGGACAGCTATGTCGTACCCGGCGAGACTTCGCCTTCAGGGGCCATCGTCACACCGCCGATCTGGCTGACGACTTACCTGTTACAGCATGGTCATTACACTTCGACGTTTAATCGTACGCTCGTGAATTCGAACGTCATTGGTAAACGCGAACCGGAACCTGGCGAAAGTGCAATCACCGAGGTGCAGGTGCCGTGATGCGGAGGTGCTCGGCAACCCTGATCGGTATCGTATCGCTGGGCGTTGTCGGCGTTGCCTGCGCGGGTCAGGAAGCACGTGCCTGGCTTGATCGCATGCACACGGCTCTGGAGCGGCTCAACTATGTCGGCACGTTCGTGCACATTACCGATCGGAAGCCTGAAACGATGCATGTGGCGCACCGATTTATCGGCGGCGAGGTGCACGAGCGGATCGTCACTCTGGATGGCGTCGGTCGCGAGATCATTCGCCGCGACGAAGACGTGCGCTGTATATTGCCGGACCGGCAGGTAGTACTGCACGAGAAGGTGAATGATTCGAATCCGCTGGTGGCGGCGCTGCCCGGGCATTCGCAGGCGCTCGAAGCGCACTACGAGCTCAAGGTTTACAGTATCGATCGCGTTGCAGACCGAAAGGCCCAGGTAATCGGAATTCGTCCGCGCGACGATTTCCGCTATGGATATGTTCTATGGCTCGACTGGGACACGGCAATGCCGCTGCGATCGCGTTCCTGGGGTGACGACAAGCAGGTCATCGAAGAAATCGTATTTACGAGTATCGAGTTTCCGGATCACGTGCCCGATGCTGCCTTTCAGCAGCAAGTGGTGACGGACGGGTTTAAAGAGTTGAATTCTCACGGACCGGACGACGAAGTGGCGCCTGGCGTGCCCTGGCGCGTCAATGCGTTACCGGAAGGCTTCGAGCTCGCCGTTTCCACTCGCAAATCGATGGCGGATTCACAGTATCCTGTCGATCAACTGGTCTACTCGGATGGTCTCGCTACCGTGTCTGTGTTCATTGAGAGTCCTGAAGCTCAAACAGATGTCGAAGCAGGATTTTCGCGAGTCGGCAGTACCAATGCCTACTCGCTGACAGTGAATGGCCGCAAAGTGACCGCGATTGGCGAAGTCCCGCGCAGAACGGTTGAAGCGATAGCAACCTCTCTCACGTCGTTTCAGGACTGACTTGATTCGGCTTTCGCAGGCAGGCTCGACGGAGCTGGCAGCAGTCGACGTCGTGCTGGTCGCTCGCCCCAATGGCGGATACGATCTGCAGGCCGAGCAGTCTGCGACATGCAAGGCTTGCAGGTTGTGCGGTTCGGCATCGTCGTATGAGTCGGCGGCCGGAGGCGAGCACACGACGCGGCTGAGCCTGAGTCTTCCGGGCAGAACACTGGCATTGGTCGCCATCGGGCTGTACGGCGCACCGCTGGCGGGCTTACTGGCGGGCGCATTGCTGGCTGCGGCACTCGGTGCGCAGGACATCGGGGCGCTGGCGGGATCCATTGCCGGATTCTCCGGCGCTGCACTGCTCATCAGAGCCGGTGCCGGCAGGCTGGAGCGCCTGACAGCCGAGCAACTCAAATATCGTTCCAGAGCGCCGGTCGGGCCGCCATGAGGATTCTGACGCTTTACAGTCGTCCGCAGTGTCACCTGTGCGAGCGGTTACTGGATGAGCTGCGACCGCTGCTCGATGCGACGACGCGGGTCGACGTAGTCGATATCAGTGATGATCCCGACCTGCTGCGTCGCTATGGTCTGCGTATACCGATCCTGAGTTTCGCTGGTGAAGAGATTTCCGGCTATCCGCTGAACGCGGGGCACGTTCGGCAGATTCTGGGTGCCGCGGCCGATTAATCGGGACCGGGGCGTGGCTATAATGTGCGCGCCTCAACTCACAGACAGCCATGGACCGGATCCGTAACTTCTCGATTATCGCTCATATCGATCACGGCAAGAGCACGCTCGCAGACAGGTTCATTCAGCTTTGCGGTGGCCTGAGTGAGCGCGAGATGGCGAATCAGGTGCTCGATTCGATGGATCTCGAACGCGAGCGTGGAATCACGATCAAAGCACAAAGCGTGTCGCTCAGGTACACGGCTCGCGACGGCGAGATCTATCAGCTCAATCTCATCGATACGCCGGGTCACGTGGATTTTTCATACGAGGTCTCGCGCTCGCTCGCAGCCTGCGAGGGCGCTTTGCTCGTCGTCGACGCGAGCCAGGGCGTTGAGGCCCAAAGTGTGGCGAACTGCTACACGGCCATCGATCAGGGTCTCGAGGTCCTGCCGGTATTAAATAAGATCGATCTGCCGACGGCGGAGCCCGAACGCGTCATCGGTGATATCGAGAACATCATCGGGATCGAGGCGGCCAATGCCGTGCAGATCAGTGCCAAAACCGGTGTCGGTGTTGAAGACCTGCTGGAGCGCATCGTAGCAGAGATTCCCCCGCCATCCGGCAGCGTCGATAAGCCGCTGCAGGCGCTGATCATCGATTCATGGTTCGACTCCTATGTGGGTGTCGTTTCGCTCGTGCGAGTGATGAACGGCGTAATCAGCGCCGGCGACAAGATCGTCGTGCATTCCACCAAGCGGCGCTATCTCGTCGATCGCGTGGGCGTTTTTACGCCGCGAGCGACGGATTGTGAATCGCTTTCGGCCGGGAGCGTCGGCTATCTGATCGCGTCAATCAAGGAGATCGACGCGGCGCCGGTGGGCGATACGATTATCGGCGCGAAGGAGGCTGATACGACGCCGGCCCTTCCGGGATTCAAGAAGATCCAGCCGCGCGTGTTCGCCGGTCTCTTCCCGATCGATTCCGATGACTACGACGCCTTTCGGCAGTCTCTGGCCAAGCTATCACTCAATGATTCTTCACTGACCTATGAACCGGAGTCGAGTGCGGCGCTGGGCTTCGGATTTCGTTGCGGCTTTCTCGGACTTCTGCATATGGAAATCGTTCAGGAACGACTCGAGCGGGAGCATCAACTGGATCTGATCACAACGGCGCCGACCGTCGTATATCAGGTCAAAACCACTGACGGCGAATTGCTGCACATCGAAAATCCGTCTCAGCTGCCGGATGCGAGTCGTATCGAGGAAATCCGAGAACCGATCATTGCTGCGAACATTCTCGTCCCCCAGGAGTACATCGGGGCCGTGATTACGCTGTGTATGGAGAAGCGCGGCGTTCAGAAAAAGATGCAGTATCTCGGTTCGCAGGTATCACTGAGCTTCGAGCTGCCGCTTGCCGAAGTCGTGCTCGATTTTTTCGATCGACTCAAGTCGGTGAGTCGGGGATACGCATCTTTCGACTACGAGCTCGTTCGATTTGATCCTCAACCGCTCGTCAAGCTCGAAATTCTGATCAACAAGGAACGCGTTGACGCGATGGCGATGATCGTGCACCGTGAAGGCGCCGAAAGAAAGGGGCGTGCACTCGTCGAACGTCTGCGTGAAACGATTCCGAGACAACAGTTCGACGTTGCAGTGCAGGCGGCGATCGGCAGTCAGATTCTCGCCCGTACAACCGTGAAGGCGTATCGAAAGGACGTCACTGCAAAACTGTACGGCGGCGATGTTACTCGCAAGCGTAAACTGCTCGAGAAGCAAAAGGCCGGCAAGCGCAGAATGAAGCAATTTGGTGCAGTAGAGATTCCGCAGGAAGCGTTTCTTGCTGTGTTGCAGGCAGATAAGAAATAGCGAATACTCGCGAACTTTGCGGAGGCTGAAGTGTTTGCAGGCTTGGATTTTGCGCTGATACTGGTGATCGCGACTGCAGTGACCGGTGTCGTCTGGCTCCTGGATGCACTCGTGCTCGCGCCGCGAAGAATCGCAGCAGCCGGCGACGCTTCAGTTGCGGATCCGGTTGTCGTCGAATATTCGAAATCATTCTTTCCTGTCTTATTGATCGTTCTGTTGCTCAGATCCTTCGTATTTGAGCCATTTCGCATCCCTTCCGGTTCGATGATGCCGACACTTTTGACAGGCGATTTCATTTTTGTGAACAAGTTCTCGTATGGTCTGCGTCTGCCTGTCTTAAATACAAAGATCCTCGATATCGGTCAGGTGGAACGCGGCGATGTTGTGGTTTTCCGCTATCCGCCGGAGCCGTCGATTAACTACATCAAACGTGTGGTTGGATTGCCCGGCGACGTTATCGAGTATTCCGAAACACGGAAGGAATTGACGATTAACGGCGTAGAAGTGCCCATAATGCCGGTTGGGGATTATCCTGACCAGGCGCAGTCGGTGCTGGTGCGTGAAACGCTCGGTGCACATGAACACGAAGCTTTGTGGATGACATATCGCGACGGGCCTGGAGGGATCTACCGTGTACCCGAGGGGCACTACTTCATGATGGGCGACAACCGAGACAACAGCGAGGACAGCCGCTTTCCCGACGCAGTTGGATTCGTTCCGGAAGAGAACCTTGTCGGGCGGGCGGAGATCGTCTGGATGAGCTGGCAAAAACTCAGTGAAGGAGGCCCGCGATGGGGCCGAATAGGCAACAGCATCGATTGAGCCTGCGTACGCGGCGCTCTCAGGCGGGAATTACGGCGGTCGGTTTCGTGATACTCGCGTCGTTGTTCGGGCTGGTAGGATTCGCCGGTCTGAAAGTCTTTCCGATGTATATGACTCGCATGCGAATCGATACCGTTCTCGACGATATCGAGCGCGACTACCGCGATTCTCCGCGAGCACCAAACGAGATTCGAATCGACCTGAGTAGTCGATTTGCCGTCGAAGGGCTGCGTCTTCCGCGCGATTCAGTGTCGATTTCTTCCAGCCGCAACGGCTACAACGTCAGAATCAGGCACGAAGATCGCCAATTGTTTATCGCCGACATATACTTCCTTCTCATGTACGACAGGCAGGTGGAAGTTCCTCGGTGAGCGCCCTGGCCCGGTGGGCCGAGACACGACTCGCGTATTCGTTTGAAGACCAGAATCTGCTGCAACAGGCACTGACGCATCGTAGTGCCTCCAGAAGCAATTATGAGCGCCTGGAGTTTCTCGGCGATTCCTTTCTGAACTTCACCGTTGCGGCGCGGCTATATGAACGATGCCCGCAATACGATGAGGGTGAGCTCTCGCGTGCGCGCGCATCCCTCGTCAACCGCGACTCGCTTGCCGATATCGCTCGTGAAGTCGGGCTCGACCGGCAGATAATTCTCGGGGAAGGCGAACGACGCACAGGCGGCGCGCAGCGCGGCTCGGTGCTCGCCGATGCCCTGGAGGCCGTCATCGGCGGCATACTACTCGACGGCGGTCATGCTGCTGCCCGCGAAGTCATTCTTGGTCTGTTCGACGCAAGAATCAGTGAGCTCCCGTTGCCCGATGAGCTCAAGGATTCCAAAACGCGCCTCCAGGAGTGGTTGCAGGGACGCGGTCGCAGCCTGCCCGTGTACAGCGTGGAATCGATGAGTGGCAAGGATCATGAACGTGTTTTCAATGTGCGTTGCGAGCTGGTCGACGCGGAGCGACGTTCGACGGGAGCAGGGCGAAGTCGACGTAGTGCCGAGCAATCGGCGGCTGCCGCCATGCTGAGGGATCTGACGAATGGCGCAGGCCAATAGCCCCCGTTTCGGCGAGGTCGCGATCATTGGTCGCCCGAATGTCGGCAAGTCGACCCTGTTGAATGCATTGGTCGGCGAGAAGCTCAGCATTACCAGCTCCAGGCCACATACGACGCGGCATCGAATTCTGGGCATCGTCAACAGAGGTTCCAGTCAGGCCGTCTTCGTCGATACGCCGGGTCATCAAAGGCAACCCGGACGGGCGTTGCACCGGCTCATGTCGCGCGTCATTCATCAGGCACTCGAAACCTGCGACGTGCCACTACTGCTGGTCGAGGCGACGGGTCTGCAGGAGTCCGATCGATTGCTGGTCGAGATGATCGGCGAGCGTCTGCCTCAGACGATAATGGTCGTGACCAAGATCGACAGACTCGAGCGTCGGGAGGCAGTTCTGCCATTGCTCGAGGTCCTCAGTCAATATCCCTGCCGGGCTTTCGTTCCGATATCGGCCAAAAAACGCATCAATCTCGGCCTGCTGATGGAGACCATTTTTTCGTTCCTTCCCGAGGGCGAGGCAATGTATCCGACGGATATGACGACGGATCGGGATCTCAGATTCAGGGCGGCAGAGGTGATCCGTGAAAAGCTTATCGATCATACTCGTCAGGAAGTACCCTACGGCCTGACCGTCGAGATAGAGCACATCAGCAAAGACCAGGATGGTAACTG